>JAISRI010000184.1 GCA_031273735.1 Helicobacteraceae bacterium | reverse complement strand
GAAGCCAATGCGGAAGTTTAGAGAAGGGTAGAAGTAGAGAGAAAGCGTCAACGAAACGATTGAGTTGTATGGGGATAACGAGAAGGCGGCGGGTTTACTAAAGGGGCGAATTAAAGGCGCAAGCAAGCGGAGATTTAGCGGCAATCGGCTACAATCCTCATAAAAAACAAGCGAGTATCTATTTTGACTTATCGCGCTCTTCGCAACGCTCTTTTCACGCTACCTCCCGAAGGGGCGCATACGCTTGCGGAGTTTGCTTTGCGCTTTGCGCGAAAATCCCCGTTTGTTTTGCCGGCGATCGCTTCGCGTTGCGTCGTTTATGATCCCGCGTTAAAGCAGACGATTTTGGGCTTGGATTTTCAAAATCCCGTAACGATCGCGGCGGGATTCGACAAAAACGCGACTATGATCGCGCCCCTTGCGGCGCTTGGCTTCAGCGCGATCGAGGTTGGGACGATTACGCCAAAACCGCAGAGCGGAAACGCGAAACCGCGATTATGGCGGCATATAGCGCAAGAATCTATGCAAAACGCGATGGGTTTTAACAACGACGGGCTGAAAGCGATCGTCAATCGACTCCGAAAATTAACGCCTTTTGCCGTTCCGATCGGCGCGAATTTGGGCAAAAACAAAACGACTCCGAACGAAAAAGCTCTTGACGATTATCGCGTCGGCTTAGAGGCTACGGCGGAGATCGCCGATTATTTGGTATTTAACCTTAGCTCGCCCAACACCCCCGCTTTGCGCGATCTGCAAAGCGAAACTTTCGTAGGCGATCTTTTTGATATGGCGCGTTCAAAAACGCAAAAGCCGATTTTCTTAAAAATAGCGCCTGATTTAGAGCCGAGCGAGGCGATAAAAATATCGATCAAAGCGGTAGAAAAAGGCGCAAGCGGCATTATCGCCGCTAACACGACAAACGACTATTCTCTAATTGACGCGAGCGCGGCTAACGGCGGCGGATTAAGCGGCGCGGTTTTGAGCGAAAAATCGCGCAAACTTTTCGCGGCGCTCTCGTCCGAACTCTTTGGCAAAACGACGCTGATCAGCTCCGGCGGAATTATGGACGAAAACGAAGCGTGGCAAAGAATTAAATTGGGAGCAAGTTTGATACAGGTTTTCACGGGTTTTATTTATGGCGGCTACTCTTTTGCGAAAAAAATCAACGAAGGCGTAATCGAAAAGATGAAAGCCGAAGGTTTTAATAATATCGGCGAGGCGATCGGGAGCGGACGATGAAAAAAATCGCAGCGATATGGACGATAACAATAGGAGTTTTAATGGCGCATAGTTTGCCGCAGATCGAGATTCAAACGTTAAAAAACGGATTAACGGTAGCAGCCGTTGCGATGAACAACGACACGGGGGTAATTAGCGTCGATATTTTTTACAAAGTCGGCAGCCGAAACGAGATTATGGGCAAGAGCGGAATCGCGCATATGTTGGAGCATATGAACTTCAAAAGCTCCAAAAACTTAGAGGCGGGCGAGTTTGATAGGATCGTTAAAGGTTTCGGCGGCGTAACCAACGCCTCTACAGGCTTTGATTACACCCATTATTTCATCAAAACGGCGACGCAAAACTTGGATCGATCGCTAGAGCTTTTCGCGGAGCTAATGCAAAATCTAAACCTTAAAGACGAGGAGTTTCAACCCGAAAGAAAGGTCGTATACGAAGAGCGCCGCTGGCGCACGGAAAACTCTCCGATCGGAACGATGTATTTCGAGTTGTTTAATTTAGCCTTTTCGCGCCACCCGTATCATTGGACGCCGATCGGCTTCGCAAACGATATAGAATCTTGGACAATCGACGATATAAAAGAGTTTCATTCTTTGTGGTATCAACCGCAAAACGCTATATTATTAGTCGCGGGCGATTTCAAGCCGCAAGAGTTATTCAAGCTCGCTGAAAAACGCTTCGGAGGCATTAAGAATAAAAGCGAGATTAAAGAGATAGATATCGCCGAACCAGAACAGCGCGGCGCAAGACGATCGATAATAAATAAAGAGAGCGAAGTAGAAACGCTTATGATCGCGTGGAAAATTCCCGCTTTTGACGACGGAAATATAACGGCGATCAACGCGCTGGCAAGTTTGCTAAGCGAAGGGGCAAGCTCGCGTCTGCAAGAAAGATTAGTAGATAAGTTGCGATACGTTAACGCGATCGGCGCTTACGCTATGGAGGGTCGCGACCCGAGTCTGTTTGTCGTTACGGCTATTTGCAACCCAGGTATTAAAGCCGAAGAGGTAGAAAAAGAGATTTTAGATCAGATTGCCGCGATCGTTAAAAAAGCGCCCTCGCAAAAAGAGGTGGATAAGGTTAAAATTATGGCGCGAAGCGAGTTCATACAATCGCTAGAAAGTAGCGATTCTTTAGCCGGAATTTTCGGCGATTATTTGGCGAAGGAGAATCTTACGCCGCTTCTTAATTACGAAAAGGAGATCGAGGCGCTAAACGCTAAAGCGATCCAAGCGGCGGCGGCGTATTTTCTTGTAGCCGATCGCTCGACGACGATTATTTTAAGGAATAAATAGATGATCAAAGGACTTATTACCGCTACCGTTACTCCGTTTCGTAGCGGCAAGATAGATTTCGAGCGTTACGCGAAGCTCATCGAGCGCCAGATCGCAAACGGCGCGAGCGGCGTCGTTCCCGTCGGGACTACGGGCGAAACCGCTACGCTAAGCCACGCCGAACACAAAGAGTGTATAGAAGCGGCGGCGGCGATTTGCAAAAACAAAATCAAAGTCGTGGCGGGCGCGGGGAGCAACTCTACGGCGGAGGCTATCGATCTCGCGCTGTTTGCCCAAAAAGCGGGCGCGGACGCGATATTGTGCGTTACGCCCTACTACAACAAGCCTACGCAGGAGGGGCTTTACCAACACTATAAGGCGATCGCTCTCGCCGTCGATATTCCTATCGTTATTTACAACGTGCCTAGCCGAACGGGCGCGGATATTCTGCCGCAGACCGTTTGCCGTTTGGCGGACGATTTTAAGAATATCGTAGCGATCAAAGAGGCGACGGGGATTATGGAAAGGGCGATCGCGATCGGCGCGGCGCGTCCTAATTTTACCGTTCTTAGCGGCGACGACGCGATCAACTATCCTATTATGGCAAACGGCGGCAGGGGAGCGATTAGCGTTACGGGCAATCTGCTTCCCGATCTTGTTAGCGCGTGCCTCGATAGCGCTTTGAAAAACGATTTTGCTACTTCAAAGGCTTTGAGCGATAAACTTTACGCGATCAACAAGGCTCTGTTTATCGAGAGCAACCCGATTCCTATCAAAGCGGCTATGTTCGCTTGCGGGCTTTTAGATTCGCTCGAATACCGTTTACCGCTTTGCGCGCCAAGCGCGGCGACGATGGCGGAGCTAGAAATTACGCTAAAAAATTACGAAACGAAAGGTTTTTAATGTCGGAGTTCAAAGGCAAAACTCTTGTTCTAAGCGGAGGCACGCGGGGTATCGGAAAGGCGATCGTAACCAAGTTCGCGCAACACGGGACGAATATCGCTTTTACATACAACAACAACGAGGAAGAAGCGAAGGCGATCGTAGCGGACTTTGAGACGAATTATCGGATCAAAGCGCGTTGTTACAAGCTCGACATTCTTGAACCCGAAACCTACAAAGGCGTTTTTGAGGAGATCGACAAAGATTTTTCTAGCGTCGATTACTTTATCTCCAACGCGATCATATCGGGTCGTCCCGTCGTGGGCGGTTTCGCGCCATTTATGCGCCTTAAACC
The DNA here is from genome assembly GCA_031273735.1 of Helicobacteraceae bacterium. GTDB lineage: Bacteria > Campylobacterota > Campylobacteria > Campylobacterales > SZUA-545 > JAIRNH01. The sequence goes on along the minus strand of JAISRI010000184.1, from coordinate 8,637 downwards.
AAAAGGGCTGAACAATATCTACACGGCGACGGTTTTAGCCTTTGTGATCGGCTCGCAGGAAGCGGCAAAACGTATGGAAAAAAATGGCGGCGGCGCGATCGTGGCGATCAGCTCCACAGGCAATCAAACGCATATCGAGAACTACGCGGGACACGGCACGAGCAAAGCGGCGCTAGAGATTATGGTCAAATACGCCGCTTACGAGCTTGGCGCGAAAAATATCCGCGTCAATGTTATATCTGGAGGACCAATCGACACGGACGCGCTTCGCAAGTTTCCAAACTACGAGGAGATCAAAGCGAGCGCGATCGCCCGCACCCCGCTGGGAAGAATGGGACAGGCAGGCGATTTAGCCGGCGGCGCTCTATTTTTATGCTCGAAAGATAGCTATTGGATAAACGGGCAAACGCTTATCGCCGACGGCGGCAGTTCCTTTTCATAATGAATCTTCCTAACTCTTTGGCGCTGGCGAGAATAGCCGCCGCGCCGATTATCTTTTTACTGCTTGTCAATCGGGATATTTTTGGCGCGACGCACGCGACGTGGCTCGATTATTTCGCGGGACTCTTATTTGTCTTCGCGGCGATCACCGATTTTTTCGACGGAATGATCGCGAGGCTTTTTAATCAGGCGACAAAATTAGGCTCGATTCTCGATCCGTTAGCCGATAAACTTCTAATGCTTTCCGCGTTTTTGGGTTTAATGGTTTTGGGGCGGGCGAACGCTTGGGCGGTATTTATTATTTTGGGGCGCGAATTTTTTATCACGGGGCTTCGCGTCGTAATCGCCGCCGAAGGAAAAACGGTAGGCGCTTCGCTGCTTGGCAAGTGGAAAACGGGCGCGCAGATCGGCGCGTGCATCGCTCTGATCGTCGATTGGTTTGCTTACCTTGGCGATATTTTACTATGGATCGCGGTCGCTATGACTTTATGGTCTGGAATCGAATACGTCAGAGATTACGCGAGGCAACAATGAAAACGTTTTTACTATCTTTGATTTTATTATGCGCGGGCGCGATCGCCTCATCGCAAACTCAGGGCGGAATAGCTAATATAGAAAAGGCGGACGATCTCTATAAAATTGGAATCTCGGCGAGCAAAAAAGGCGATCAAAAAAAGGCGATTGAAAGTTTTAACCAAGCGTTATATTTCGCGAAACTACCCGAAATATACAACGCTAGAGGAATCGCCTATTACGAGCAAAACGACTATAAAAAAGCGATCGAAGATTTTAACGCGGCGCTTAAACTTGACGCTAACTATTCGGACGCGCATTACAACCGCGCAAACGCCAATTATCGATCGGGCGACGCGCAAAAAGCGATCGAAGGCTATAGCCAAGCGCTAAAAATCGACGCAAAATATCTAAACGCTTATACCAATCGCGCTACCGCATATTTAAGTTTAGGCGATCTGCAAAAAGCGATCGCCGATTTTACCGAAGCGATCAAACTTGATCCAAACAACGCGTCCGTATATGGATCTCGCGGTTTAGCCTATGCGAGTTTAGGCGATCAAAAAAAGGCGATAGGCGATTACGATCGGGCGATCAAACTTGATTCTAAAAACGCCGTAACCTATTATCATCGCGGGATCGCCCGCCATTTTTCAGGCGAAATACAAACGGCGATCAGCGATTACGATCGGGCGATCAAACTCGATCCTAATTTAGCTCGCGCATATAGCAACAGAGGAAGCGCTTACGGGCAGTTAAACGATCTTAAAAACGCCGCGATCGACGCGAAAAAGGCGTGCGATTTAGGCGATTGCAATCTGCTCAAATATATGAAAGAAAACGGACTTTTAAGAGAGTAAGAAAATGATAAAAAAGTTAATTTTTTCTCTGTTTGCAATTTCGGCGGCTTTGGCTTGCGACGATTGCGAAGAGACAATCGAACGCGCAAGGAAAATAATCGCTGAAAACCCAAACGATTCAAACGCTTATAATAGCCGCGCTATCGCCTATTTTCAATTAAAAGATTATCATCGAGCGATCGAGGATTTTACAAAGGCGATCGAGATAATACCCGATTACGCGCCGTTTTACGTTAATCGAGGGCTTACGTTTTTGAATATGGAGTTTTACGATAGAGCGATCGACGATTTTAATAAGATCATCGCGTTGGAACCAGACGAAGAAACGCACTATCATAATAGAGGGCTTGCCTATTTTAGGTTAGGCGAACTAAAAAACGCCGAGAGCGACGCCGAAAGAGCGTGCAAATTGGGTCAATGCGATCTAAAAAATATCATTGAATCGTCTAAACCAAAACGAGATTAAGGAAAAGGTAAATAAATGGGAATTTTTATCGCGATTATAATGCTTTCGCTTCTGATATTTTTTCACGAATTGGGGCATTTTATCGCCGCTAGAGCGTTGGGCGTAACGGTCGAGACCTTTTGCATAGGTTTTGGCAAAAAACTATGGTCAAAAAAGATAGGCGACACCGAATACGCGATCGCCGCGATCTGGCTTGGCGGTTACGTCAAAATGAAAGGGCAAGACGATAGCGATCCTACAAAAAGAAGCGGCGAACCCGACGCTTACGATTCTAAAAAACCTTGGCAGAGAATGATCATATTATTTGCGGGACCGTTTGCTAACTTCGCGATCGCTTTCGCGCTTTTTTGGGGCGCGGCTCTAATCGGTTTTGACGCGCTCGCGCCTACGATCGGCAAAATTATAGAAGACTCTCCCGCGCAAAAAGCGGGGCTTTTAATCGGCGATAAAATCGTTAAAATCGACGATGTAGAGATTAGATCGTGGGATCAGATGAGCGAGCTAATAAGAAATAGCCAAAAACCGATCGCGTTAAACGTCGATCGCGCGGGCGAAAATCTTGTTTTAATTCTCGACGCGCAACTTAGCGAGAGCGAAAATATTTTCGGCGAAAAAGAGCAACGCAAAATGATTGGGGTTAGTCCGAGCGGCGAGATCGTAACGCTTCATTACGGCGTATTTGAAAGCGTTAAGGTCGCTTGGGGCAAGACGATCGACGCAAGCACGCTGATTTTTCAAAGCGTTATTAAACTGATCACGGGCGTAGTTGGGTTGGAAAACATAGGCGGAATCGTAACGATCGTGGATATTACCGCAAAGGCGAGCGCGGTAGGTTTAAGCGCTCTGCTAATTTTAAGCGCGTTAATATCGGTTAATTTAGGCGTGGTTAATCTTTTGCCGATTCCCGCGCTTGACGGCGGGCATATTATCTTTAATCTTTACGAGCAGATTTTTCGCAGAGCGCCTAGCGAAAAGATTTTGTATCGCCTAACAATAGGCGGTTGGGCTATTTTAGGCGCGTTAATGCTTTTAGGGCTTTATAACGATATTGTAAGATTGACGCGATGAGCGCTTTGCGAGAGGCGATCGAAAGAGTAAATATAGCCAAGAGCGTCTGCGGTCAAAAAGAGGATATTAAAATTGTCGCCGCAAGCAAATACGCAAACGCGGATCAGATCGTAAAACTATATTCGCAAAGGCAGTTAGCGTTTGGCGAAAATAAAATACAGGATTTAGAGTTAAAACTAACCGCTCTTAAAATGCTTGCGATCGAGTGGCATTTTATCGGCGCTTTGCAAACCAACAAAATCAACAAATTGATCGCTTTGCGCCCCGCGCTGATTCATTCAATCGACTCTTTTGAAACCGCGAAAGCCTTTAACGATCGCCTGCTTCGCGCTAATCGAACGCAACGGACGCTTCTTCAGATTAACGCCGCGAAAGAGCCTACAAAAAGCGGCGTTTTGCCCGAAAAAGCGATCGATATTTATAACGAGATCGTTTCGACTTGCTTGGCGCTTAAATTAGAAGGGGTTATGACGATCGGCGCGCATACGGACGATCAAAAAACGATTCAAAAGAGCTTTGAAATAACGCGCAAAATATACGAGCAAATTCCAAACGCGACGGTAATTTCTATGGGTATGAGCGGCGATTTTGAGCTTGCGATCGCGTGCGGCGCTAATATGTTGCGGCTAGGCTCGATTCTTTTTAAGAGATGAAAAACGCGATCGTTTTAACGGGCGGCATAGCGACGGGAAAAAGCTCCGCCTTGAAACTATTAAAAGAGCGCGGTTTTAGCGCGATCGACGCGGACGAGATTTCGCGAGAACGTTTCGCGGAGCGTTCAAAAGAGATCGAGGCGGTTTTTGGAACTCTTAACCGCGCCGAGATAGGCGATCGTATCTTTGCAAGCGCCGATCTTCGCGCCAAATTAGAGGCGATTTTGCACCCGCTAATCCGCGAACGTATTTTTGAAGAGAGCGCCAAACTCGAAGCGCTAAATCGAACCTATTTTATAGATATTCCGCTCTTTTTTGAAAGACAAAATGAATACCCGATCGAGCGATCGCTACTTATCTACGCGCCGCGCCAAACGCAGATCGCAAGGCTTACCGCCAATCGCGGCATGAGTAACGAACGCGCTATCGCTAGAATCGCTTCGCAAATTCCTATCGAAGAAAAGCGCAAAAAGGCGTGGCGGATCATCGAAAACGTTAAAGATTTAGCGCATTTAAGCCGCGAGGTCGACGGCTTTTTGAAAACGGCGATCGACGAAAAATAGATAAAAAATGTTTGTTCGCAAAAAGGTTGAGGTTTAGTTGGTTACAATCTTAACGATTTTTTCGTTTTTAGAGGGATTTTATAGATGATTGCAACCTTGCAAAGACACAGAACGTTTTTAGTCGTGGTATTAGCGGCGACCGTAGTCGCTTTTGTCGGTTCTTCCGCCGTCGGGTGGGGCAGTTACAGCTACGGTTCGGGCGCGGGCGCGATCGCCGTCGTCGGCGACGAAAAGGTCTCTTACGAGCAATTCGCGCAAGCCTATCGGCAGATGCGCGATTTTTATAACGGTATGCTTGATCAGCCGTTAAACGAAGCGATGGAGCGCGATCTACAAAAAAACGTCAGAGCGTCGTTGATCCAAGAGGCTTTGCTGATCGCTTATGCCCGCGACGTTGGTTTGCGCGTGAGCGACGAGGAGATTTCGGCTCTGATTATCCGCGATCCGCAGTTTCAAAACAACGGCGTTTTTGACAAAAACCTATATGTCGCCTACCTTAAAAATAACCGCCAAGAGATCAAAAGTTTTGAGGCGCAACTAGAGCGAAGACTGCTAATAAATAAACTTAACGCGGCGCTTGCGCTACCCGTTACGCAGAGCGAAAAAGAGACTTTCGGCGCGGCGCGATTTGGCGCCGATCGCATAACGTATAAAATCATCGCCGCCCCAAAAAAGGTGAAGGTAACGAAAGAGGAGGCGAAAACCTATTACGACTCCAATACTTTGCAATTTATGGGCGAACCGAATTACGATATTTCCTATATCAAAATCGCGTGGAGCGACCAAAACGCGACGGAAGCGGAAGCGCAAGAGTATTATGAAAGAAACAAGAGCGAGTTTATCGACGAGCAAGGCGAGATACGCCCCTACGACGCGGTTAAAGAGGCGGCTTTATTGCGCGCGAAAGCAATCAAGGCGCGGCGAGAGGCGCTGATCGCAAAGAACGCGTGGCGCGACGGAAGCGCCGCAGTTGCGCCGGTCGTCGTAAAAGGTTTAGAGTTTAGAAACGACCTCTTTTCGATCGAGGTTATGCAGAACTTTGAAAACGAGAGCAGTCTAAAAGAGATCGCGGGACCCATCGAGATTTCAGGCGCTTACGCGCTAGCGAAGATCGACGAAAGACGCGGGGCGCAACCTCTGCCGTTTGAAAAGGCTTATCCCGCCGTAGAAGAGGAGCTAAAGAGGCAGAAGATCGCCGAATATCTAAAAGTCGAAAGCGAAAAACAGCTTGAAAACTTTAAGGGCGAAACGACGGGGTTTATCACTCGCGACGATTACGATCAAATCAAAGGTTTAAGCGAGATTGAAGCGGAATCTTTTTTAGAGCAGGTTTTTGGCTCCAAAGCGCCCGAAGGGGTCGTTTCGCTCGAGCAAAAAGCGGTTATTTATCGCATTGTGGAACAGAAGTTGTTTGACCAAAATAGGCTATTGGAAAACGAGTTGAGATTAAGCGCGGAGATTTCGCAGTTAAAGACGGGGTATATTCAACGCTCGTTACTAGAAAATCTCCAAAAACGTTATCCAATTACCGTGTATAATCAAACCGATCAGGGGTTATAATGTCCCATATTCTAGCTATCGACGTAGGCACAAGCAAAGTTTGCGCTCTTATAGCGCAGATCGGCGCGGATAAAAGCGCGAGAATCGTCGGTAGCGGAATTTGCAAATCGCAAGGATTGGTAAAAGGCGTTATCACCGATATAGCCAAAGCGGCTACGGCGATCAAGGTCGCGGCGGACGAGGCGCGCCAACATGCGGGCGTGTCGATTTCGCGGGCGATCGTAGGCGTCAGCGGCGCTTACGCGACAAGCGTTCAGAGCGCGGGCAAAGCCAATATACCTCTTAAAGACATCGAGTTTAAAGACGTTAATCGCGTTATGCGTCTAGCTTTGGAAAGCGCCGCCGCGCCGCCTCCAGATTACGAGATTCTCCACGTTTTTCCATATTCGTTCAAAGTCGACGATCAATCTTATGTGGAAGATCCCGTCGGTATGAGCGGATCGCGGTTAGAAACGCAAGTTAATATCATACTTGCGAAAAAGACCGCGCTGGATAATTTGCGCAAAGCGATCGCTGGGGCGGGAATCGAGATTGGCGCGTTGGCTCTTTCAGGTTACGTCGCGTCGATCGCAGTTCTTAACGAAGACGAAAAAAAACTTGGCGCGTGCGTGATCGATATAGGCGCGGCGTCGTTTAACCTCGTCGTATATCAGGGAAACGCGCCGCGTCATTGCGATTTTTTTGCCGTAGGCGGCGGGCATATCACCTCCGATCTAGCTATTTCGCTTCACACGCCCCAACGCGCGGCGGAAGAGATAAAGATTCAATACAGGAGATTAAACGGCAAAGATAACGGCTCGATCGAAATCCCCGAAATTGGCAATGAAAACGCGGCAAGACGAAGCGTCTCTTGGGAAACAATCGCCAATGTGATCGGCGCAAGAATGGAAGAAACGGTTTTGATCCAAAGGGGACTTTTGGATAGAAGCCGTTTAAGAAGCGTCGCGGCGGCGGGCGTGGTATTTACTGGCGGCGCTTCTAAACTTGTGGGCTTATCCGAAATGGCGGAGCCGATCTTTGGAAACATTCCTATTAGAATCGCGCATCCTAAAGCGCTTACGGGTATGGCGGACTCTTTACGCGATCCGACGTATTCTGTCGCAATCGGATTGATTCGTTACGGCGCGGGAGAGTTTACCCCTTACGAGATCGATTCGAACAACGTATTAAAAGGTAATCCGCGAAGCGGCGCTCAAAAACCGATAGAACAAGAACAACAAACCGAACAAGGCGAGACTAAAATAAAATCGCCAGAAGTCGATTTTCCTCCCGAAGGTATAAGCGAGCCGACCTTTCTAAAAAGGTTTTGGAATTGGCTTTCGCAGATATTTTAATAAAAGGCGTAATAGATGAGCGATAATCTTTTCACAATCGAAGAAACAAGACGACATAACGTCGTTAGCATTAAAGTGATCGGCGTGGGCGGCGGCGGTTCGAATATGGTTAATCATATGATACGCGAAGGGCTAAAAGGCGTAGATATGATCGCCGCTAACACTGACGCGCAACATTTAGCGACCTCTCTCGCGCCCGTTAAGATTCAGCTTGGCGAAAAGCTCACAAGAGGGCTTGGCGCGGGTATGAAACCAGAAGTAGGCAAACAAGCCGCCGAAGAGAGCTACGATCAGATCAAAGAGGCGCTTAAAGGCGCGGATCTTATATTTATCGCGGCGGGACTTGGCGGCGGCACGGGAACTGGCGCGGCTTCGGTCGTGGCGCAAGCGGCAAAAGAAAACGGCGCGCTTACGATCGGCGTTTGCACGCAACCCTTTAACTTTGAAGCGCCAAAGCGAAGTAGACTTGCGCAGGAAGGTTTGGAGGCGCTAAAACGCGAATGCGATTCTATGGTTATCATTCCAAATGAAAAGTTGTTTTCGATTGTGGATAGAAATATGGGATACGCGGAGAGTTTCGCGTTAGTCGATAACGTTTTGGCTCGAGCGGTTAGAGGTATGAGTTCTATCGTGCTTCCTAACGGTTTACCGGGTATGAACACCGACTTTAACGATCTTAAAACCGTGATGGGGCATAAAGGCAAAGCGCTTATGGGTATGGGCGTTTGCGCCGAAGGAAGCGATTCCGCTTACGACGCGCTAAAAGACGCGATCGAATCGCCGCTTTTGGATAACCTCTCTATCAATGGCGCAATGGGCGTATTGGTGCATTATCAAATCCACCCAAGCTATCCGATTGTGGCGCTCAACCGCGCAATGCAAACCGTATATGACGCGGTTACCGCAGAGTCCGACGTTATTTTTGGCACGTCGCTTGACGATACGCTTAAACCGGAAGAGGTGCGCGTTACGATTATCGCCACAGGCTTTATGTCCGAAGCCGATATAAATACCTCGCTTCCGCAACAACCAAAACCTAACATTGCCAACGTTGGCGGCGGTTATGGCGTTGTTGGCGTTAATGAAAAGGGCGAGTTTTATATCCAACCGAACGAAACCGAAATCGATATACCTACCGCTTTTCGCAACAGAGCGGCAAGAAGAGTCGTGGGCGGCTTT
>JAISRI010000124.1 GCA_031273735.1 Helicobacteraceae bacterium | reverse complement strand
AATCCGTTACTATTGACCTTTATGATTATTAGTCGGCGTGGGGAGGCGATAGATGAACAATTCGATTTACGTTAGGCGAAAAAACAAGATTTATCTTGAAAAAGGCGAAAACGATCTGCCTGAGGAGTATCTTTTTAATACGCTTGGCAATATAGAAACTCTTGGCTTTACCTTTTCGCAAGAATTAGCGCAAAGGGTAGCAACGCTTTCTATCGAACAGTTTAACGCTTTTTATAAAACTCTGATTAGGGATTTGAAAAGCGCTCTTGGCGCAAACGCGCAATACAAGCCTATGTATCCCAATTTCCCCGAACAGGTTAAAAAGGCAAGCGACGACGAGTTATACGCAAACGCATATTGGCATTATTTAGGCGATTGGATTGGCGCAAGGATTATGCCAAAGTTTAAGAAAAAAAGAAGAGAACCGCTAAAAGATAAAATCAGTTTGCGCGTTATAGATTTAGGGAGCAAAGAGGATTTTAACGCGATTTTTACAAGACTTTTGAGCGCTAAAACTTCCATATCGCAGGAGGATAAAAGTGATATTGATTGGTTTATTAAAGCATATAGAGATAGGGCGCTTGATTTAGCGCCAAAAGATATTCCATTAAAAGAAAACGCCGCTTATTTTATCGCGAGGCTATTAAATAATAATATCGAGGCAAAAGAGCAAATTGATGCGCATATTAAAACGGCGACCGACATTTTAAGAGTAGCTTGCGCTATATCGGAAGGCGACCTTAGTTTGGCGCGGAATACAAAATTCAAAAATATATCCAACAAAAATAGACGTCTGTTTTTGGCGGCATTGGAGCGAATCGGCGCTATAACGGAGGATATGCTACGCTATAAAAATCGATGGAAACGCTTAGGCGAGAAATTGCACCCGTTTGAATACAAAAAACATTTTCCAAAAACTTATGAAGCGTTTGACATTATCCGTAACGATAAGCCGTTCGAGACGTTTAATAGCAAAGTTGAAAAAGCGCTGATAAACAAAGATATTAAAACGGCGACGGATTTACTAAAAACTCGTCCGGGCGAGCTTGCCAGACGATTGGATCATCTTATCAGGCTTTCAAACAATTCATTTACGATAATAGCCGAATTTGAAAAAGCGGCTTTACATATATCAACGCCCGTGTTGTTGCAAGTTAGAACGCACTTTATGGCAAGAGGCTATCCAAAGGAACTGCGCGTATTTTTTCCTAAAGGCGATATTGCAAAAGTAAAAGCGATAGATAATGAGCTGCCCCCTATCGCCGAAAAGATACATTGCGATATTATCTCTATCTGCGAAAAAGCGTTAATTGATAGATTTGAAAAATACAAACCTTTGGGCAAAGTATTTATAGACGAAAAACTTAAAAACTATACCGTTCCTTTTTCGCAGCGATCCGCCTCAAAAGCGTTGAAAACCATCTCAAGAGGTAGCAGGATAAGCCTGCCAAATGGCGATACGATTCGCTTTTTTATCTATTGGCGGGACGGAAAAGATAGGACTGATTTAGACCTATCAGCGCTTGCTTTAGACGATCAAAGCGGATATAAAATGACGATAGCCTACTATAACTTAAAGCAGTTCGGCGGTTATCACAGCGGCGATATAACCTCCGCGCCAAATGGCGCTTCGGAGTTTATAGATATTGAAATCTCAAAATGCCTGAAAAAAGATATAAGATATATTGTTATGATCGTTAATTCTTTCACGGCGCAACCCTTTTGCGATCTGCCGTTTTGTTTCGCGGGGTTGATGACAAGAGAGTTTCCAAACAGCGGCGAGATTTACGAGCCAAACAGCGTGGAAAACAAGTTTGATTTAACGGCTAATACAAGAGTCGCGATTCCAATGATTATAGATTTGCAAGAAAGAGAGATTATCTGGACGGATTTGGGGCTAAATAGAAATCCGTCCGCAAATAATAACGTCCATAATAATCTCTCCTCTATAACGATTATCAACAAAGCTATGACCGATTTGATAAAGCCAAATCTTTACGATCTTTTTTGCCTTCACGCTTGCGCAAGAGGCAAAACGACGCAAAATATAGACGAGGCGGATACGATTTTTGCGCCGAGTCGCGGGATTAAACCGACGGATATCGATATTTTAATCTCAGATTTTCTATAATATCAACTGCGAGGGCTATTTAGCCGCTTCCTTCTATTTGTAACTAGCGGCTAAGCTTCCCCTCGCTTTGAAAAGGGAGCGGATTATGGATTTACTCGGCAAAAGCGTTACCTTTCAGACCGATTTTTTTAAGCCTGACCCAACAGAAACCGAAGAGACCAATCCTAATTGTTACGGCAAAGAGTTAGCGCTCTATTTAGCCGAAAAACTCAAAGAACGCGGCGTTGAGACCCAAAAGATTTTACCTGAAGATTGGGGTTGGATTGTTATGGCTTTTCGCAAACCCTTTATGCTTTGGCTTGGTTGTAGTAACATTGATGAAAGCGTTGATAAATGGAACATATTTATCGTTGCGGAAATCCCGATATGGAGGCGTTTTTTTAAGCGCATAGATCCAACGCAACAAATTAACGAATTAAGATTGTATCTTGAAGAGATTGTCGCGCAAATACCAAATATCTCTAATAAACGTTGGGATTTGCCATAATTTTGTTTTAGACGCGATCTAAACGTTAGGACTTCGTTATGTAAAGATAGCTTTTATCTAGGTTTTTCCACCAATCCAAAAGCGTATCGTCGGTTAGATCGTCTAAGTTTTTGTAAATGTTTGTATAATACCAATCAATACCCGTTTCGCTCTTAAATTGATTAAAAAACTTATTTATCTTTTCCATACCGACGATAGCGGGAATAGAAAATGATAAAGCGCCCCCGCAAACACCGTCTAAAGATCCCCTTAGCTCATCTTTAACGCCCTTTTCAAGACGTTCTATTATTTTCTCGTCGATATATTCTTCGTAAATATGAACGCAAAAAAGCCCGCCTCTTTTTAATACTTTTGCGGAGCGCTCCCCTTCGTATATTTTTATTAGATCGCCCTTTGCCAAGTTTAGGGCAAGTCCTGGCGACGACGTTAATTTATAAACGTTTTTTGCGATACGAGTAGCGGGGATTTTTTCAAATACCGCTTCGCCGCCGCTCTTTTTACCTGCATAAACCAACGCAAAATCTACCTTTTGATCTTCCATACAAACCTCTTTATCCGCAACGCTTAATCATAAAACGATAAACCTTTTTATTATTTATATTTTGTCCAATAGTCAAATCTAAAACGTTTAATTAGTTTGGCTATCAGCGCTTCTAGTTTTGGCGCGATTATATCGATCTGTTTTATTGTTTCGTCTCGATCTATATTTATCGCATGATATATTGTTTTCTCGAGATCGATATAATCGCTTTTTGTTATAAATATCCTCCCGTTATGTAGCTCGATATTCAGATTGTAATCTTCGTCGGATTCAAAGCATATTATTTTATTTTTACGTTTTAATATAGCAAAAAATTCCAAAATCTCTTCAAGAACGTCGCGAAATGGAAAACAAATTAATGTTTCGTTTGTATCGACGTCTATTATTATCGGCGACGCCCAAAAATAGTATTCTTCGATCTCTCTTTTATATTTTTTAGCCAACGTTAAAATGTTTTCATAGTATTTAATTAGTTCCTCGCAAAGGTCGTCTATATTTGTAGAGCAAACTAACGTTCGATTGATCGGTAGGTATAAATCCATCGAAAGGCGATCGGCGTTTTTAATTTGCTCGCGGTCGTTAAAATCGCCGTAAAAGTATTTTCTAATCGCGCAAAAAGCGATCGCTATTTGAAAGTTACTAACGCTTTTACTTTTGTTGTCCGTCATATCTTAAATCTTTCAGGAACTGATACCTCAAAATCTAAGAGCAAGATTATAGCTTTCTTTAATTATGTCGCAGCGTTAATCGCCTCCCCTTAAGCGCGGGAGAGGCGAAGCGGCTAAAAACCCTTGTGCAGATCGTAGCGCTTCATAGCGACGCTAAGATCGTCGTAGCCTTTTAAGAGTCCGGGCGAAACTTTTAACCATCGGTTTAACCCCTCCATCGCCATCATCTTTTTGATTGTAGGATCGTTCGGATCCATACCCAAAAGCGTATCGCTAAAGCGCTTGGCAAGAAGCGGATCGTTTCTTTCCAAAATAGTAAAGTTGCAATGACAGTATTCGGGCGACGTCCAAAACGCCTCTATCTCGCCTTCGGCAAACTCGCCGTTAGATAGCATAGCGATCCAACGCGAACAACCTACAGCCCCAGCGTCCGCCCTGCCCGAACGCACCGCTTGCAACACGTCCGTTTCGCTTTTGCCCGTGTCGCCGTGTTTGCCTACGTCGCTATTAAAACGAAGCTCCTTAAACGCGATTCCCGCCTGATCTAGATAGTATTTAGGCAAAATCGCCGCTTGAGCCGAGTCCGCGCTGCCAAGCGCTACGGTTTTGCCGTTTAGATCGCTTAGCGTTTTGATAGGGCTATCGGACTTTACGATCAATTTGCTAGTAAAGTTTGCGTCGGTATCGCGCATAACGATCGCCTTTGCTTTGCCTTCTACGGCGTTTAGCGTCTGCAGCCACGCCACGTTGGTATTCCACGCAATATCTATAAAGCCGTTGCAAAGCGCTTCTACCTGAAACTCATAGTTGGAAAAGAGGACGTAATCTAGCCTTACGCCGCGATCGTTAAAGTAATCGCGGATAATGTCCCAGATCAGCGTTACTTTCGGATCATACGCCACCGCGCCAATAATCAACGTTTTCATCGTTTAGCCTTCCGCGATCAGCGCTTGAGCCAACCAAATAGCAAGCACGTCGGTCGACGGCGCCATCACGGCTGCCGCGTAAGAATCGCGTAGATAACGCTCTAAAGGCAGTCGTTTGGCGTAAGCGTTTCCGCCGCCGATCTTCATTGCGAGCCGACATACCTCTACGGCGTTTTCGCTCGCGTTGATCCGCGCCGCAAACATATCGGCTGCGGCGTTTGGCGCGTTTTGCGTCCCGTTTTTCGCCGCCGCGAACGTGTAATGCCGAGCCGATTGCGTTAATCGGTATATCTTCGCCAAATGCTCCTGAACGGTAGGAATAACGCTAAGCGTAGATCCGTCGGGATATTTGCGGGTTTTAGCGTATTCGATCGCCACGTCTTGCGCGGCGCTCGCCACGCCAGAATATACCGCCGCCAAACCGGTTACGAAATAGGGCGCGATTATATTCGAGAGTATCGCGCTTCCTTCGCCCGCTTTGCCGACGCGATCGCGATCGCTTAGCGTTACGTTTTCAAGCCTCATCGGCATAGAGTTATTGCCGCGCATTCCAAGCCCGTCCCACTGCGCGTCTTCAAAGACGATTCCTTTAGCTTCGGACGGAACGCTCCATATATCTAGCCCTTCCGCGCCGATCGCGTTTGCGTCGACTAAATATTCGTCCGCGAATCGCGCCGTAGTAACAAAACTTTTGCGCCCGTTTAATACGATCTTTTCGCCCTCTTTTTTGGCGGATAACTCTGGCAGATAAAAGTGCGTGCCGCTACCGCTTTCGCTAAAAGCTAAAGCCATTACTTTTTTGCCCTGCGCGATCGCGGGCAGTTTCTCTTTTTTCATCTCGTCCGATCCCGACGCGACGATACTATACGAAGCGACGTTGTGCATCATATAACAAAGCGCGGTCGTCGCGCACGACTCTGCGAGAGCCATACAGACCTCCGCGTGATCGCTTAACGTTCCGCCCGATCCGCCAAACTCCTTTGGTATCATCAAGCCAAAATAGCCCGCCTCTCGCAACGCTTCAAACGACTCTTTAGGAAATCGCCCCTCTTTATCGGCGGCGTTTGTGTGCGGCGCCACGCTCTTTTTGGCAAGTTCTCTAACCTCTTCGTAACGACTCATTTTTGAACCTTTTTATTTATTTTGTGAGGAATAACCTATTCCTATGAAACGTAAATCTCGCCCTGTCCCTCCTTACATAAAATTTGGCGTATGAACGCTAGAGATCTCTATGGCTAATTTTTCGTCGATTCCGACTTCTATTAGTCGTTTTACGCGGTTTTTGTGCATTTTTTCTTTTAGGCGATCGACCGTTTCCAAACCGCGCTTAAATCCTTCGCCGTTTTCCGCGCCGCCCGCTAATATGGCTAACGCTTCGATAAGCAACGTAGATTCGCCGCTTAATTCGTCCATATAGGCTTTTCGCTTAAACGCCGCTTCTCTTAACGCGGCGATCCTGCCTTTGGAGTTGGTTAAATTCGCTTTTACGTGCGCCAATCCGTAAGCGACGTGGCGCGTTTCGTCCCGTTTGGCAAGCGTAACGATCGAACGGGTTACGGGATCGGGCGCGTATTCTTCCAAAAAAGTAAGCAGATCGAGAAAGGTTCCTTCGCCCAAAATATGAAGCAGGAACGAGGTTTTAAGATAATCCTCCTCGATAAATAGCGAATATAACGATCGTTGCGTGATCGCCGAAGAGTATTGCAACCCGCCGCCGTTTGCCATCGCCCGTTTGATAAACGCCTCTATATGCCGCGCTTCGTCGGCGATCAGCGTCGCCAAGAATAATACGACTTCCATATAGTAGGGATTCATTTTGCTAATAAACTTGCCCGGAATATAGAGCGCCGAAAATTCGTTCTCGGCTAGATAGGTCATAACTTGGCAAACCGCTCTTTCCTGAAAATCGGGCAGTTTTGGCAACTCGTTCCATTTTATATCGGTAGAGGCGTTCCACTGCGACGCTTTTGCCTCTTCGTAAAGTTTGGCGATTGGCTTCGACCAGATTTGCTCTTTGAAATTGAGCGAAAATGGATAGATCGGCGTTGCGCTCTCCATTACCGCGCCGCGCGGCGCCAAACCAAAGTAGGCGGGCGCTTTGGGCGCGATCTCGCCCGTTTTACCGCAAAGCCAATCTGATATATTGATCTCGCCGTTATCGCCTCGCGGCAAGACGACGCCCCAATCGGCTTTTTGAGCAAAATGATCGCCGCCTTGCTTTTGGATCAAAAGACGCGCCGAACCGCAACGATCCAGCGTAGAAAGCAAACGATGTCCTTTAAGGTTGCACCAACTTTCAATATCGCGGCAGGCGCGCGCGGAGTCGATCGCAAGATCTAGGATTTCGCCCTCTTTAAGAATCAAAAGCGCGTTTTCTAGCTTCAAAAAGAGCGTCCGCCCTGATTTCAAGCCGCAAACATCCAACGTCGCGCTAGGATTCGCGATTGTCTGCATTGTTTAACTTTCTAACTAATCGTAATTTTTAATAAAAATCTTATCCGATAATCTCTTAGGTCAATTTTGCCGCGCGCCAAGCGATCGATTTGCGTTCATCCTATAGAAGAAAACGAAGGTTTCATATCGGAGACTATCAGGGCGCAACGGGGTTCAGAAGCCGCAAAGTCCCAATTCACACGCTTTTTCGCCGTCCTTTGTCGCTTCTTTATCATTCCCTTGTTCCGCATAAACGCTACTGCGATTATAATAAGCCATCGCGTAGTTGGGATCGATCTTGATCGCTTTTGTGAAATCCGCAATCGCTCTGTCGTAATCGGCTAAACGATAATAAGCGCCGCCGCGATTATTATAGGCTCTAGCATAATTTGGATCGATCTCGATTACCTGACTGTAATCGGCGATCGCTCCGCCGTAATCGCCTAACTTTTTCTGAGCGTTTGCGCGATTATAGTAAGCGTCGGCATAATTTGGATCGATCTTAATCGCTTGCGTCCAATCGGTAATCGCGGCGCTTGTATCGTCCAAATTATAGTAGGCGTTTGCGCGCTTATAGTAAGCTACGGCGTTTTTTGGATTTTCTTTGATAACAATTGAAAATTGTTCGATCGCCTTTTTATAATCGCCGTTTTCGATAGCCGTTAATCCATTATTAAACGCGCTTTGCGCGTAAATAGATACCGTCGTTAAAACCAAAGCGATAAACGTTTTACATATAAAC
>JAISRI010000089.1 GCA_031273735.1 Helicobacteraceae bacterium | reverse complement strand
AATAGACTAAAAAAATATGGAAGCGGCGATCTACCTAAAGAGGTTACGGGGTATAAAGACGGCGAAATATCCTGCAAAGCAAACGACGCTTTCGCTACGATAGATATTAAAATAAAAATCGAGAGCGAAGAGAATTACGCTAAGGCTCTGGATTTTCTAAATAGGCTGTTGGAGAATGAGTTTCCGCGCAGTTACGCTATCTCCTTTAGATGTCCGCAAAAAAACTTCCTGCCTATCAAAGGCTTGCCCAAAAAGAGCGTTCATACGTTTTTTGCGAATGCCGCCGCTTATGAAAAACTGCACGGCAAGATAGAGCGTTACGCAAATCTGGCTATGCGCCAATACGAATGGTATAACAACCTTGAAGACGAAGATTGCGCTATGCCGGGCAGTTTTGCCATTTTTGCGCTTGGACTTTTTAGCGAAAGCTACGCGCCGCTTATCTGCAAATATCTTAAACTATGCGACGGCGAACACTCCTCTATCCAAGCGAAATTTGTCCGCAGCTACATAGAAAAGTATGGATTTTCCAAAAGCGGGATAGATATATTTGTAGAGTGCGCGGCTAATATCCAAGAACTCGAACCGCATAAAATATACGCCCAAAAAATAGCAAACGAACAAAGCCTGCGTCTTTTGCTCGCTAAAAAGAGCGAACTGGACGAAGAGTATATTTGGAATAGCGTCCTTTACGCGCTTTGGAATGTTACGTCTAAAGCAAAAATAGCCGAAGTTATCAAATCCGCCCCAAATGAGCTAAAAGATATTTATGAAGAGGTTTTAGCAAGTAATGAGAAAGGGAGTTTATGAGGATTGCCTTAGCTATTTTTGGTATATTTTTACCGCTTGGCGCTTATGCCGAAGTTTTATCTGCGTTAGAGCTAAAAACGCTTTCGCCGACAGAGGGGCTGTATAAAGTAAGTGCTTATGCAATTGCGGCGTTTGTCTGCCCGCCGGATATTTATTGCATATTAGGAGATCATATAATAGCCGATAAAAATCGCAAAATCGATAATATCGCTTGCCCGATAGAAGCGGATTGTTTACAAATAGCTATCCGTAAAACAAATATCGACGCGCTTGAGCTAAATAAGAAATACGTTTTCACCGTTAAAGCCAAAAATTACGGCTTTGTATTAAAGAAAATAGAATTGGCAGATTAAAAAAGCGGCAAATATGCAAATAGACGTTACGAATTTTATCAATCTATCGTCAGATCGCCTGTTAGAGATTTTGGAGTGGAGAAACTCCGCAAGCGTTAGACGCTATTCGCTCGATCAGAAAAACGTTAGTTTAGCCGAGCATCTCGATTTTATTGAAAGATTAAAAATCGATCGATCAAAAGCATATTATCGCGTTTCGTTAAAAACAAAAGAAGCCTTTGGAAACGGCGTTATTCATTTTAACAATCTAACCGCCGCAAGCGCAAATATAGGGCTTTATAAAGACGAACGATCGACGCTTCCAAAAACGGGAACTTTTCTTATGCGATTATTATTGATTGAGGCGGAGCAAAAAGGGTTAAAGACGATAAAATTAAAAACCTTAAAAGAAAACGAGCGAGCGTTGGGATTATACAAAAAATTTCATTTTGAAACCGCCTTTGAAGAGGAAACTATCCTCTATATGCAAAAAGAGATATAATAAAAATATGAATATGCAAATCGAATATCTTATCGCGGCGATCGCTTTGCTTTCGACGTTTAATTTAATAGTCGTGATCGCGCTGATTTTTCGTAAAAATATAGCGGTCGATCCTACGATCCTAGCGCAGCTAATACGCTTAGAGTCGGCGTTTAGAGAGGAGTTTCGCGTTAATCGCGCCGAGCAAAACGAAAGTTTTGAACGCTTAGCCGATAGGATCGCAAAGACGATAGAAACGCTTGCCGCGTTTCAAAAAGAGCGTTTTGAAACCTTTTCAAGCGCGCAAGAAAATCTGCGAAAAATCAGCGAAGAGAACCTTAAAGACATTCGCGCAGGCGCAGAAAAGCAGCTTAATCATATCCGCGAAGAAAACGGCAAAAAACTTGACGAAATGCGAAAAATCGTCGATGAAAAACTGCAAGAATCGATCGGTAAGCGTTTTAGCGAATCGTTTAATATGATCGGAGAGCGGCTAGAAAAGGTGCATTTAGGGCTTGGCGAAATGCAAAAACTCGCGCAAGAGGTAGGCGGGTTAAAAAACGCGCTGACAAACGTTAAAACTCGCGGAACTTTCGGCGAGGCGCAACTGGGCGCTATTTTAGAGCAGATTTTCTCGCGGGAACAATATAGCGAACAGTGCGTTATAAAAAATAGCGAGCGGGTAGATTACGCGGTGAAAATGCCCGGAAGGGGCGAAGACGACTCTTTTGTTTTGTTGCCGATCGATTCAAAATTTCCGATCGAGGATTATCAAAGATTGATCGACGCTTTTGATCAAAATGCCGACAAAGAGACGATCGATCTAATAAGAAAAGCGTTTGAAATTACCGTTAAAGAGGTGGCAAAATCGATCGCGAATAAATATATCAACCCTCCGCTAACCACAGATTTCGCGATTATGTTTGTGCCTACCGAAGGGCTTTACGCGGAGATTTTGCGTATAGCTGGCTTGCAAGAGACGCTTCAACAAAAATATAAAGTTACCGTTGTTGGACCGACCAACCTTTTCGCGTTTTTAAGCAGTTTGCAAATGGGCTTTAAGACGTTGGCGATCGAAAAAAGATCGAGCGAAGTTTGGGCTTTATTGGGCGCGGTGAAAAACGAGTTTAGCAAGTTTGGCGACGTTTTGGATAAAGCGAAACGCCAACTGCAAAGCGTCGCAAACACAATGGACGAAACGGGGACAAGAGCAAAGGCGATCGAACGTAAATTGCGCGGCGTAGAGGTTATGCCGACGCTTTTGGACGAACCAAGCGCGCTTTTAACCGCCGATCCGACCGACGAGGTTTAACGCCGCAAGCTGGAGCCAATGGGGGGAATCGAACCCCCGACCGCGCGCTTACGAAGCGCGTGCTCTACCGCTGAGCTACATTGGCGGCGGAAAACGAAGGCGCAATTCTAGCCAAAAAGGACTGAAATCAACGCGGTTAGCGACTAAAAAAGCCCCGCTTAGTTCGATCCGAAAGATTTAAGGCTTACGCCATTTTAGCCGCGTAGCGCCGCCTCGCGTTAGAAAAGCGTAGCCGCGCCTTGTGCAAAGCGCGAGAACGATAAGACGACAACGGCGCGGCGTAGAGCGATAAAAAGCTAAATTCGCGCTAAAGTTGCGCGTCAGTCGCGGATTAGCTTATTTTCGTTTAGATATTGCAACGCGCTACAATCGCCTAATTCGCACAATTTTCTTGCGTCTTGCGTAGCTTTTTTGAAATCTTTTTGCTCTACGTAAGCGCCTCCGCGATTATAGTAAGCCTTCGCGTAGTTTGGATCAATTCTAATCGCTTGCGTCCAATCGGCGATCGCTTTATTTACTTCGCCCGAATCATAGTAAACGTTCCCGCGATTATAGTAAGTCTTCGCGTAATTTGGATCAATCCCGATCGCTTGCGTATAATCGGCGAGCGCTTTATTGTAGTTTTTCGAATCATAGTAAATGTTCCCGCGATTATTGTAAGCAAGCGCAAGTTTTGGATCGATCTTGATCGCTTGATTGTAGTCGGCAAGCGCCTTGTTGTTATCGCCTAATTTTTCGTAAGCGGCTCCGCGATTACTGTAAGCCTTCGAGTAGCTTGGATCAATCCTGATCGTTTGCGTCCAATCGGCGATCGCTTTACTTGTATCGCCTAAACTATAGTAAGCGCTTCCGCGATTATTGTAAGCGTCGGCATAGTTTGGATTGATCTTGATTGCTTGATTGTGGTCGGCGATCGCTTTGTTGTTATCGCCTAGTTTTCCGTAAGCGACCCCGCGATTACTGTAAGCGGGCGCAAGTTTTGAATCGATCCTGATCGCTTGATTGTAGTCGGCAAGCGCCTTGTTGTTATCGCCTAAATTATAGTAGACAAGTCCGCGATTATTGTAAGCTATTGCAAAGTTTGGATCGATCTTAATCGCCTGTGTATAATCGACGATTGCTTTGTCGTTATCGCCTAAATTATAGTAGGCAAGTCCGCGTTTGTAGTTAGCCTTCGCGTCGTTTGGATCGATCTTGATTGCTTGCGTATAATCGGCTATCGCTTTGCTGTTATCGCCTAATTTAAAGTAAGCGTTTCCGCGATTATTGTAAGCCGCCGCGTAGTTTGGATCGATCTTGATCGCCTGTGTCCAATCGGCAATTGCTTTGCCGTTATCGCCTAAATAATAGTAAGTGTTACCGCGATTATAGTAAGCGGAGGCAAGCTTTGAATCGATCTTAATCGCCTGCGTATAATCTGCGATCGCTTTGCTTGTATCGCCTAAACTATAGTAAGCAACTCCGCGATTATAGTAAGCGGAGGCAAATTTCGGATCGATCTTAATCGCTTGATCGTAGTCGGCGATCGCTTTGCTGTTATCGCCTAACTCAGCGTAAACGAATCCGCGAAAAACGTAAGCCTTTGCGTCTTTTGGATTTTCTTTGATGACGATCGAAAATTGTTTAACCGCCTCTTGAAAATTACCGCTTTCATAAGCGGCGTCGCCGCGATCAAAAACGCTTTGCGCGAACGCAAAAACCGCCCCGTTAAAACCAAAGCGATAAACGCTTTACCTAGTAAACTAAACCTCATCTTTTCCTCCTTATGGAATTGGTTGCATATGGTTTGAAGGCGTTAAAAAATAATTGCGTAAAGAGCTAAAAATTATAAAATTGGGCGAGCTATTGCGGGCAAACGATTG
>JAISRI010000085.1 GCA_031273735.1 Helicobacteraceae bacterium | reverse complement strand
GATATATAACGCGTTCCTAGCTCTATTTGAGCGCGAAATTCGTTTTCTACCGCTTCCAAAAACGCTTTATTTCTCGATTTTAACATAATCGCTAAAAAACCGTTGTTAAAAACGCCGTTTCGATCGCATAGTAAGCGATTGTTGATAAGCGCCTTGCCCTCTACGATATTTAGATGAATCCCAACCCCAAGATTTGGACATTTGCCTATGATCTCGATAGCGTCGTTAAAATATTCGCCGTTAACTATTGCGCTCGCGCTTGATATAACGCCTTTATTATAGCCCTCTAGTATCGCTTGATTGCGGCTAAGAGTTAAGCCTAGATCGTCCGCGTTAATAATCAAGATTTTACTCATTTTTGTTTGCGGATTACAAAGTGCGGGCGACGCTTAACTTCGTTATATGTTTTGGCAAGATATTCGCCCAGTACTCCCGTCGTTAGAAGTTGAACGCCCGCGCAAAATAAAATAACGCAAATAGTCGACGCCCAGCCCTGTATAGGATCGCCAAATATAAGTTTGCGAACGACGATAAAAATAACGGCGCAAATCGATAAGATAAACAATATAATTCCTATCGCGGAGGCGATTGCAAGCAGCTTGGACGAAAACGCGATAATGCCGTCAAGCGAATATATAAATAGTTTCCAAAAAGACCATTTAGAATCGCCCGAAGCGCGTTGTTGGTTTTCGTAATAAAACCACTTTGTTCTAAAGCCGATCCATTGAAATATTCCTTTAGAGAATCGATTCCGTTCGCTTAACGATAAAATCGCGTCGACATATTGCCGCGACATTAAGCGAAAGTCGCCCGCGCCGTCGATAATTTCCATATTTGATAGCTTGCTGATTAGTCGATAAAACGCGCGGCTAAAAAACGTTCGGATTTTTGAGTCGCCCGTTCTTGTTCGTATTGTTCCCGCGCAATCGTATTCGCCGTTTTTAACCGCTTCAAGCATTGCGGGCAGTAGCGACGGCGGATGTTGTAAATCCGCGTCGAGCATAGCCGTAAAATCGCCTTTTGCCGCCTGCAAACCGGCTAACATCGCCGCCTCTTTGCCAAAATTTCTGCTAAAGATCGCGTAACGAATCCTCTCGTCTTTTTCGCTTAATTCTTGAATAACTTTTGCGGTTTCGTCTTTTGAGCCGTCGTCAATAAATACGAATTCGACGCTAACGCCTTGACCTTCTAATACTTTAAGAACCTCGCAAGATTTAGCGTAAAATAGCGGGATATTTTCCGCTTCGTTATAGCAGGGAACGACGATCGATAATAATACGCCTCCTTCTGGGGGGGGGGGGGGGGGGGGCGTGGGCGACGCGCGATTTTGACGCTGGATACCGACGCTTGTTGACACTCACTGTTCCCTCGCTTTTTCACAATGACTACATTAGAGCTTATTATAGCAAAAACCATTGATTTGAGTTTAACGCGCTAATTCATAACTTTTCTTGACGCAAAATTGCGTTTGGATAAGCCCAATAATGAGCGAGGTCGCTCGCGCGATATGGGGAGAGTTTTAATCCTCTAAAAATGCGCTTGTATAGATTTATAGCGCGTTCAAGTTCAAATTGGACAAACTGAATGAATTAAGAATGAAGTTCTTTTGTTTGGATTGAAAACAAAAGTTGATATTTTATTTTTAACCGACGACAACGAGAAAGAAAGAAATTCTGAGTCGCCAAACTTATCCGCCGCGTCAAGCAAAACAATCTCTTTATCTTTCATAGCCATATATATGACATGATAAGTCATAATCAGATGGATTCCCATCAATGCCGCTCCATTTATAAGCGCTTTTTTTCTCTAATGCCGCCAATGCCCCGCCTGAACTATTGATCCATTTTGAAAAATAAAGTTGCTTCATGTCGTTATCTTTTTACCCAATCGTCGACGCCGCCCATTTATACCAAGAAGCGCTATTTGGCTCTCCAGACTTTTTACATTCAATCTCTTTTTCTTCAAGTTTATGTTTTAATTTTTTATCTCCATACTTGCCAAGCCATATAGCGATAGAGTCCGCCGTAGCGTGATCGAATTCGATAATAGGTAATATCTTTATCATTTCGGCAAGTCCTCTATTGGTATCTATGTTCATTAAGTATTCTGCGGCGATCAATCTTAACGCTGGATCGTTAGTATCAAAAACTCTTTGTAACAAAGAATCAACAGCGGTTTTGTCTTTGATTGTATATAAAAGATAGCGTAACGGATCGCAAACGTTAAGGCGCTTGTTTTCCAAAAATTCCGTCGCTAATTTAGCGACCTTTGTATCGCTTTTGGAATAAATCAAAGCCCGCCATACATTATGCGCTTTCTGAAACTCCTCTTGGGGAAAGCGCCTTGATAATCGACGATAAGTTTCGCCTGCGTGCCTTAAAAAATCTACGGCAAATTCTATCTCTTCGTCGGAAAAAGGTTGGGCTACTCCCTTGCTGATGTTATGTCGCAAGGCGGCTATAGCTCCAGCCGTTTTCCCCTAAGAATTTTTTTTAGTCTGTTCATTATTCAAAAGAAGCCTGATAGGCGGACATATATTCGATGCCATATAATAACTTACAACACCATTTGCATATTGGATAATCTGATAGATAAGGATTTTTTATAACAATTCCTTCGGAAAAAACATAATCGCCCTCTCCTATATCCATGTATAAAAAAACATAATCCCCTTCGGCTATTTTTTTAATTTGCCCGTTAAATCCTATGATCTCGTCGGTTTTTGATAGTAGCACAATATTTTCGTCAAATGGGCGCTCGTTATCCATATCTGCATAAAATCTTTGTTCTTTTGGAACATAAGCTCTTTTAACGCGGTTCGTAGATATATCCTCTCTATACTTTGGGCGCGGGATTTTCTTGAATTGGCGTAAAGTTTGATTTCTGTTTTAGCGCGTTTTCTATAAAGGCTAAAATAACGCGGTTTGGATTTTGCAAACGGCTAGTGAATTCCGGGTGAAACTGCACGCCTACAAACCAAGGATGATCGCGCAGTTCGATCGCCTCTATTAGCCCTTTTGCCTCGCCGCATACGATCAAACCCGCATTTTCAAAACGATCTCTATATTCGCCGTTCGCTTCGTAGCGGTGGCGATGTCTTTCATATATTTTTTCCGTAGCGCCGTAAGCCTTTGCAAGGCGCGTATTGGCTTTAAGATTGCACTCGTATTCGCCAAGCCGCATTGTGCCTCCAAGCGGGCTTTGATGAGTGCGAATCTGCTTTCCTCCGCTCCGATCGATAAACTCGTCTATCAGATATACGATCGGCTCTTTTGTATCCTTGTCAAACTCTTGCGAATTGGCGTTTTCTATATGTAAAACGTTTCGCGCAAACTCGATCATCGCTAATTGCAATCCAAGACAGATTCCTAAAAATACCTTGCGGTTTTCCCGCGCAAACCTGATCGCTTTTATCTTGCCTTCCACGCCGCGACTTCCAAAACCGCCCGGCACTAAGATCGCGTCGCAATTTTTCAACGCTTTTTCGCCCTCTATTTGGCTTGCGTTTTCAAAAACTTCGCTGTCGATCCACTTTAATTTTATTTTTGCGTCGCAATGCGCCCCCGCGTGGATAAGCGCTTCAATCAGCGATTTATAACTCTCTTTTAACTCTAAATACTTGCCCACAAAAGCCACTACTACCTCTTTGGAAGGCTCCAAAATACGTTTAACAAGTTTTTTCCAATCGCGTAAATCGGGTTTTAGATCGTCTAATTCAAACGCTTTTGCGATCGGTTTTAATAGCCCGTCCTCGAAAAATCTAAGCGGCATTTCATAAACGCTTTTAGCGTCTATCGCTTCGATTACGCTATCGGGTTCTACGTCGCACGCTTCGCTTAATTTTCTTTTCATCTCTCTTGGAATTGGCTTTTCGCTTCTTAGCACAAGCATATCGGGCGCTATGCCAATTCGCCTAAGCTCTTGCACGGAGTGTTGCGTCGGCTTTGTTTTTAGCTCGTCCGCTACGGCTAAATATGGTATTAAAGTTACGTGGATATTAAAAACCTTGCTTTTAAGTCTATGTTTTAGTTGCCTGATCGCCTCGTAAAACGGCAACCCCTCGATGTCGCCTACCGTCCCGCCAAGCTCCACGACAAGAACATCCGTATCCTTTCCCGCCGCCTTGATCCTGCGGATAATTTCGTCGGCGATATGCGGCACGACTTGTATCGTTTTGCCTAGGTAGTCGCCGCGCCGCTCTCTTTCGATCACGGTTTGATAGACCTGTCCCGTCGTGAAATTGTTGCGTTTTGAAAGCGTGGAGTTGATAAAACGCTCGTAATGTCCAATGTCTAAATCGGTTTCGCCGCCGTCGGCGGTTACGAAAACCTCGCCGTGTTCGAGCGGGCTCATCGTGCCAGGGTCGACGTTGATATACGGGTCGATTTTAAGCATAGACACGTTTAGGTTGGCGTTTCTAAGGAGCGCCGCCACGCTCGCGCTAGTTACGCCTTTGCCGAGACTTGAAAGCACGCCGCCCGTTACCACGATATAGTTGGTCATTTTCGCCTAAACTTTTCTAACTTTTTATGAAGGTAAGCATTCTAGCCAAGAAGCGATTAAGCCTTTTTTGCTAACATACGCGGGTCAAAACCAAGCAAGGCGGCTTAAAAGCGGCTTTTGCGGGCGAAAAAATTGGCTGAAAGCGGGTGATATTTAATGCCGGGCGTAAAAGTAAGAGAAAATGAATCCTTTGAAGAGGCGTATCGCCGCTTCAAGAAACAGGTCGATCGCAATCTGATCGTTACCGAATCGAGGGCGCGCAAAAACTTTGAATCCAACGTGGAAAAAAAGAAAAAACGCAAGATCGCCTCTCGCAAAAAACAGCTCAAACGGCTCTATATGACGCGGCGTTACGAGTCTAGGCTCTAGCGCGTTAAAAGGCGCGGCGTTTGCCGCGTCTTTATTTATTTGGAGTTTGATTTGATAGATTGTTTAATATATTTTGGCTTTTTATCTTTACGAAGTTTCTTACGAATTTTACCGCTTTTTGCAATCCGCTCTTTCGCCTTTTGTTTAGCGCGTTTTGCCTAT
The DNA here is from genome assembly GCA_031273735.1 of Helicobacteraceae bacterium. Classification (GTDB taxonomy): domain Bacteria; phylum Campylobacterota; class Campylobacteria; order Campylobacterales; family SZUA-545; genus JAIRNH01. The sequence continues at coordinate 3,318 of JAISRI010000085.1, read as the reverse complement.
TTTGTCGATCGCAAGCACACAAGAATTATCCATAAAAACTTGGATTATTTTTTAGGCGATCGCTATAGCGCTTCAGAGCGAAAAAAAATCGCTAAAGCGATCTATTTGCGTTTCGCGAATTATCTTTTTGATCTACTGCGATCGCGCAAGCGCGATAAAGAGACTCTTAAATCGATCGTAAAGGTTGAAAATGAGGTTTTTTTGCTAGAGGCGATCGAAAAGGGCGAAAAGATTATCTTATTAACCGCGCATTACGGCTATTGGGAGCTAATCGCGCAATATATTTGCGCCGTTTACCGTCCCTTTGTTACGATCGGTCAAAAGCTGGAAAACTCGCCGCGTTTAAGCGCGGAGCTTAAAAGATATAGAGAGGCTTCGGGTTTAGAGGTAATCGATAAAAAAGGCGCTATGCGATCGATTGCTAGAGCGCTAAAAGACGACAAGATCATAGGCTTTTTATCGGATCAATCGGCGCGGAGCGGCGCAAAAGTTAAACTATTCGATCGCGATCTGATATGGTTTGATAGCGCGTCGAGACTAGCCAAAAGTTTTGGCGCGATCGTTATTCCGTGTTACATAACGACGGAAGATTTCAAAAGCTATACCCTTTTCTTTTCACAGCCGTTGCGTTGCGATTCAAGCGCCGAAAAAGAGGCGGATATAAAGCGTATGACAAAACTTGAAGCGTTAAGTTTACAAAGCGCGATCGAGCGCAATCCCGAAGAGTATTTCTGGTTTCATAAGCGAGTTAAACGCGAGATCAAAGGCTTCTACGATTAGAGTACGCCGTTCGGTCGTCCAAAATTATCGATAAATAGTTTTTGCAAATCGTCTAATCTTTTCTTGTATCTAAAAAATTCGACCTTAATCCATTCTATCTGATCCGCTTGGGCTTCCTTGCGATCGACGTTAAAAGATATATGATTTCCGTCAAACTTTTGCGAATCTTTTTCAAACGATAAAATCTCAAGCGCCGTTCGCTTTAACATAAGCGTTAAAAGAACGGAGAATAACGCGCTTTTTTGATTGTGATCGGAGCGAAATAAAATCTCGCCGTTATCTATCGTTTCAAGAATCAAAGCGCCGTTATTTTCAATTGCGATCGCGCTTCTGCCTTCAACCTCGATCGTTAATACCCAGTCGCCAAAAGCCCCTTGTTCGAGATGAAACAAAAGCGCACCCCATTTGTATAGCAAAAAAGTTAAACTGCATAGCTCGATCAAAAAGTCGTAAAACTTCGCTTTATCGCCTTCCGCGTAGCCTTGCCGCAGATAGTTTTTTAGTTCCTCGATAAGAGCGCCGCTTTCTTTGCCAGTCCCTTTTGCCGACAACGAAATATACTGTTTGCCGAGTAAAAAATCCGATTCCTCTTGGGTCAATCGCCTGATTACTTCATATCTCATTAGGCGCATTCTACAAAATTAGGTATATTTTCTTGGAAAAATAGGAGTTTTTATGGATTTAGCCCTCAAACTGCTCAAAGAGCTGATCGCCCGCCAAAGCGTTACGCCAAACGAAGCGGGCGCGTTCGCGGTCGTGGCAAACGCTCTGCGAGATTTTAAGTCGGAGCGCTTCGATATTAACGGCGTATCCAATTTGGCGCTTACCCGCGACGGCTCGGCGAACAAACCGCGCCTGTGCTTTGCGGGGCATATTGACGTTGTGCCTAGCGGCGATGGGTGGTTCGGCGATCCGTTTAAGCCGATCGAAAAAGATGGGCGCATTGTCGGGCGGGGCGCGCAGGATATGAAAGCGGGCGTAGCGGCTTTTGCGGCGGCATGCGCGCTAACGCCTTACGACGGAAGACTCTCGATCCTTTTAACGAGCGACGAGGAGGGCGACGCGATTTGGGGAACAAGAGCGGTTTTAGACATTCTTAAGGATCGCGGCGAACTTCCCGATTTTGCGATCGTAGCGGAACCTACTTGCGAAAGAGTTTTTGGCGACGCGATTAAAATTGGCAGGCGCGGCTCAATCAACGCGACGCTTACAATTTTAGGAAAAAGCGGGCATATCGCCTATCCTGAAAAAATCGATAATCCTATCGATAAATTGGGTCGTTTGCTACCGATAATCAGCGGCGCGACGCTAGATTCCGGCGACGATCATTTTGCGCCTTCGCGCTTGATTATAAGCGATGTTCGCGGCGGCTACGAAAAGAGCAATCTAACGCCCTCAAACGTCCGCCTTATGTTTAACGTTAGAAACTCTACGCTAACGGACGAAACGGCGGTAAAAAACTTTACGCAAAATGCGCTGAAAACCGCCGCGATAGATGGGTATGAGTTATCTATCAAAACGAGTTCTAACGCATTTATAAATCGCGACGAAAGATTGATCGAAGCGCTTAGCGAATCTATCAAAAAACATACTGGCGCTTCGCCTAAACTATCTACAAGCGGCGGCACAAGCGACGCGCGATTTTTCGCCGCGCATAAAATAGCCGTAGCGGAGTTTGGAGTAATCAACGATCTAATTCACGCGGCGAACGAAAGCGTTTCTATCGCGGAGATTGAAAGTTTAACGTTAATTTTTAGCGATCTTATAAAGCGGATTAGCGATATAGAAATATGAGCGCGTTTATAAACGCTCCTGCGTTAGAACCTAAGTTGTAGCCGTCGCCAACGATCAATGAAAGCTCTAATTTGTTATAGGTTTTAGAAAAGAATAAAGGTTTTTACGCATTAAGGTTTCTTTTTAACGGAGTTAAGGAGTAGTTCATATTTTTTCATAAGCTCTTGATCGTCGCGATCTGGAATCGAAAGAAACAAAAAATATCCGTCGTTTGATAAAAACAATAAAAACTTAGTTTCTCCTTCTTTACAATCGAGCTCTCTTCCTTCAATTTGCGCATACTTTTTAATAGCGAGGCTTGTGAAATCGCATTCCGTCGGCGCGTTATTGGGATTTTCTACAACGTCGTGATCGACGATGATAAACGCTTTATTGTTAAAGTCGGGCATAATCGTATAAGCGCCAGTCTCGCGTTTGGAGATAAACCATTCAGGAAAAGGGATACTGACGGTATATTGTTCTAACTCTATCGTTTGTCCGTTTATAAGAGCTAAATAGGCTTTTTTGATAGAACACGGATATAATAGTTGTATAGTCAATAAAAATATAATAAATATGTAGCCGACCATCTTAGATTTAATAGAAGTTTTCTTTACAGGGTTTATTTCTTGATCCATTTGGTTCACTATTTTATATTGGTTAGCTTATTAAAATAGAATAAAAAGAAACTATCACGCCGAGACATAGTATTGCAATAATAAAAAGCAAAAGCGCCTGACACGAAAGTCCTTCGGTCGATCTCTT
>JAISRI010000068.1 GCA_031273735.1 Helicobacteraceae bacterium | reverse complement strand
GCTACTCTACGGGAAACGTTAGCGGAGATGAGCATGTCGGCGGTATTGCGGGGGAGGTTATTAGTAGCTCTACTACGATCGCAAACAACGCCGCGATCAATCAAAAGATTAACGAATCGTCATATGTAAATCGCATAGTCGGAGATCCAGGCTATAGCAACGTTAAAAATAATTTCGCGCTAGATACTATGACGATAAATGGCGGCTATTCTTCAAACGTAGGCGATCTTCGTTATAGCGGAACGCCTAAATTAATCGACAAGCTTACAACGCAAGAAACCTATTCAGCCGATCCTACAGGCGGTCTAGGTTGGAAGTTTGGAAACGACAAGGATAATCCTTGGAAAATAGACGAAGGCAACGGCTACCCTTACCTCTATTGGCAGAAAATCGCGCCCTAGCAAACCTCAACGTATTTCTAAACCTATTTTCAGCGCGACAAAACCGCCGAACGCAGTCATTCCCGCGACGAAGCGGCAGGCTGTCTCCAGCCGTCAGTCCTTCGCGCCTTGCGCTCCTCCGTTCCTTCGTGCCTCGCTACTTTCGCGAGGCATTGGAGCGGGCGCTTCGCGAGGGAACGACTGTATTTGCTAGTTTTGCTAAATAAACGAAAAGCAAAACCCGCAAACAAAGTCATTCCCGCGAAGGCGGGAATCCAAACCAAAAACTTATGGATAGCCGATCGCCTGCGATCAGTTGTTAGTCTTAATACACACGACGCAAAAGCCGCCGTATTTGGATTCCCGCCTACGCGGGAATGACTGAATATGTAGGTTTACGAGTAAATGCGTAGGTTTTACAAACGTGTTGGTCTTAGTTTGGATTCCCGCCTTCCTTCACGATTGCCGCTTCCTACGGAAGCTACTGCTCTGCGCGGGAATGACGGCGCTTGTAGGTTTTACGGGTAAATGCGTAGGGTTTAAGAACGCGTTAGGTTTATGGTTTGGATTCCCGCCTTCCTCGCGAATCGCCCGCTCCAATGCCTCGCGAAAGTAGCGAGGCACGAAGGAACGGAGGAGCGCAAGGCACGAAGGACTGACGGCTGGAGACAGCCTGCCGCTTCGTCGCGGGAATGACCGTATTTGTTGGTTTTGGTGGTAAATGCGTATGTTTTCGGCATTTCGTTAGGTTTATGGTTTGGATTCCCGCCTTCCTCCGCTTTCGCGTTCCGTCTTTCCATTGAAGCGCTTGCCCCGATAAGCGGCGCAAGCGCGATCGATGGGCTTTTATATTTCGGTTTTTAGCGTCGCGCCGCTACTTGCGTTGCCCACGAGCAGGCTGTATCGCTTAAGCCAGCTTGATTCGATTGGCTTTTTTACGGGCGTAAAGCGCGATCGCCGCCGCGCTATCTCCTCGTCGCTTAGACGCGCCTCTAAGATATTCGTATCGACGTTAATATAGATCGTATCGCCATTTTCCAATAAGCCGATCAGCCCGCCCTCTGCGGCTTCGGGCGAAATATGCCCAATCGATCCGCCTCGCGTCGCCCCGCTAAATCTGCCGTCGGTGATCAACGCCACTTTGTCGCCCAGCCCCATTCCCATAATTAGGCTTGTCGGCGATAACATCTCTTGCATACCAGGTCCGCCTTTTGGTCCTTCGTAGCGTATAACCACCACGTCGCCGGCTTTAACTTCGCCTCTTGCTATGCCCTTGCTCGCGTCGGCTTCCGAATTAAAGCAGATCGCCCTGCCCGTGAATTCTCGCATTTTAGGATCAAGCGCCGCCGTTTTGACGACCGCGCCCTGTTCGGCAAGATTGCCAAAGAGAATCGCCAAGCCGCCAACTTGCGAAAAGGCGTTTTCGTTTGTATGAATCACGCTTTCGTTTAAGATCGCCTTGCCTTTGATCCTCTCTCCTAGCGTTTCGCCGCTAACCGTGAGCGCGTCCAAATGAAGCGCGCCGCGCCTAGAAACTTCGTTCATAATCGCGCTAAGCCCGCCCGCGTTATGAACGTCCTCGATATGCACGCTAGAGAGCGCCGGAGCGATCTTGGCGATGTGCGCCGTTGTTTTGCTAATCTCGCTGATACGCGCAAGATCGAAACCCACGCCCGCCTCTTTAGCGATCGCCAACATATGTAAGACGGTATTTGTGCTACCGCCCATCGCCATATCGACGACAAACGCGTTATGAACGGCTTTTTCGGTAATAATATCGCGGATTTTTGGCGCGTTTTCTTTTGCCATCCGCACAATCCGCCGCGCCGCCTTTCGCAAAAGCTCCTCGCGCTCTTTTGTCAGAGCGAGAATGGTTCCGTTGCCCTCAAAGGCGACTCCCAACGCCTCGCAAAGCGTATTCATACTATTTGCGGTGAACATTCCGCTACAACTGCCGCCGGACGGACAGACGGCGCACTCGATCTCTTTTAGCTCCTCGTCGCTGATCTGCCCCAGCGCCTTTTTGCCTACCGCTTCAAACGCGGAGTTCAGATCGACCTCAACGCCGTTTTTTAGTTTACCCGCTTTCATAGGACCGCCGGAAACAAAAACCGTCGGCGCGTTAACTCTAAGCGCTCCCATAAGCATACCTGGGACGATTTTGTCGCAGTTGGGAATGCAAAAAAGCGCGTCAAGCTGGTGAGCGTTCATCATCGTTTCGATCGAATCGGCGATCAGTTCGCGGCTAGGGAGCGAATAGCGCATTCCGCTGTGCGCCATCGCAATCCCGTCGTCGACGCCGATCGTATTAAACTCAAACGCGACGCCGCCCGCTTTGGCAATCTCCTCTTTTACGATCTTGGAGTATTCGCGCAGAAAAAAATGACCGGGAATAATGTCAATCACGCTATTGGCGACGCCGATAAACGGCTTATCAAAATCCTCGTCCTTCAAACCCGTAGCTCTTAGCAACGCGCGGTGCGGCGTTCTCTCGTAACCTTTTTTGATAATATCGCTTCGCATAAAAATCCCTTTGCTCGATTTTAGTCGCAATTATAGCCGCAAGCGCGTAATGGCGCTACTTTTGAGCGATTTATTCGCGTTTTTGTCGGACGATTAAGGCGTTTTTAATGTTGCTTTGCTACAATTTCGCCCTCTTTTCGTTCAAACGCTAAAGAGCGGTTTTTTTTGGTCGGCAAAAGATCGAGCGAATTGCGGGAATAGCTCAGGGGTAGAGCACAACCTTGCCAAGGTTGGGGTCGCGAGTTCGAATCTCGTTTCCCGCTCCAGTTTTTGTTTTAGACCGCAAAAAAGCGGGTGGCGTTGGGCGCTATTGCGGCGCTGTTTTGAAACGATTTAGGCGCGTTGAACAAACTTTGTAACCAACCGCGCCGCAGATAATCAAAAATCAGGATAGCCCGAGTGGTGAAATGGTAGACACACAGGACTTAAAATCCTGAGGACGGTTTCGTCCGTGCCGGTTCAAGTCCGGCCTCGGGCACCAGTCGCGCCGGTTCAAGTTTGGATTCGGGCGCTAGTCGCGCCGATTTTGCTTTCGTCGAGCGATAGTCGTCGCCGTTAGAAAGAGTTTTAGAAACGATTAAAATGGCGGCGTAGCCAAGCGGTAAGGCAGGAGCCTGCAAAGCTCTGACCCCCGGTTCGAATCCGGGCGCCGCCTCCAATAGTCGTTCTTTAATTTTTATATCCAACCTTTTCGATGGGTAGGTGGCAGAGCGGTTGAATGCATCGGTCTTGAAAACCGACGAGGCTAAAAACCTCCGTGGGTTCGAATCCCACCCTGCCCGCCAAATCATATAATCACATATATCCCAACCCCAAAGCGGCTTTCAAAGCGTGAATGGTTTCAGACTCTTCTACGCTTATAACGCCGTCGGTCTCTACGCAAGAGAGCGCCATTTTAACAATCTTTTTTCTCGTCTCCTCGTTTGCCTCTTGGGCGGTATTGTAGGCTCTTTCTAGGGTTTCGATTAAAATGCGGTTATTATCGACGTATTTTAGTCTTTCCTCGTATGTCTCGCAGACCTTATCAAAGGATTCTTTGGCTTTTTGGTCGTCTTTGTATTGATCGAACACGATCGCCGAAAGAATGATTGAAACCTCTTTTGCGATGGAGTCTATACTAGAAAAGAAAGGTTTTGGAGCTTTCTTTAGGTTAAAGTTAATATCGAGAGGGAATAGAACCAGATACTTAAGATTAAACTCGAAAACAGAGACTTGATTATCCGCGTCGATTAGAAGCTCTACTATATCTCTGAAATGCATATATTGATCAAAGGTAAGCGCTTTAAGAGAGGGGATACAGAGAAACATTAGATGAACGTAGCTTGAGCGATCGAGCTTTAATAGAGCGCGCTCGATCTCGCAAAACTCCGCCATATAAACTCTTTTGCTAATAAGCTCCCGCTGTAGCTGAGCTATTGGTCTATTACGCCGATCGATTAAAAGAGCGTAGATAATCCAACGAGCCGATAGCGCGTCGGAAGCTCTTTCGCGTAGATACGCCGGGATAGATTCTAACTCTTTTTTAGCGATTGGTAGATTTTCAACGTTCGCTTCCCCTATACGATCGATTGCGTTTAGAGCGATCGCGGTCGCTACAATCGCTTTCTCTTTTTTTGAGATTGCGGCGTTGGCTTCTTTTGGTTTTTCTTGCGGGGCGCTCTTTTCGATCAACGCTTTTGGTCTAATAAACTTTCCGCCCCAATTAGGATCGATTCTTCTAATACGTTCGTCTAGCGGAGGGTGGGTATCAAACCAGCCGCTTACGCAGTTTGCGAAATAGAAATGGCTAAACATAGAGGCGTTTTGCGTATCGATAGCGGAGTTTGATCCGCCTATTTTCTTTAACGCTCCCGCTATGCCGTCGGTTAACCTTGTAAATTGGACAGCCGAAGCGTCGGCAAGATATTCGCGTTGGCGGTTTAGCGAGGATTTTATAATCGAAGAGAAAAACGCGCCCACTGAGCCGATCAGAAAAAGCGCCGCGCCAAGCAATAATATAATAGCGACGGCTCCGCCTCCGTTTTTACTCGAACGCTCCGATCTGGATCGCAACGAGGCGTGCATAAAGAGTTTCCCAATTTCGGCAAGCATAGCGATTCCCGCGATTAGCCCGATCGCTCGCATATTAAGTTTCATATCCTCGTTTAGAATATGGCTAAACTCATGGGCGATCACGCCCTGCAACTCGTCGCGGGTAAGATAGGTTAGCGCGCCTCTTGTAACGGCGATTGTCGCTCTTTCTTTGCTATCTCCCGCCGCGAAAGCGTTGATTCCGCTTTCTTGCTCCAAAACATATACGTTTGGGTTTGCAACGCCGCTGGCAAGGGCGATCTCCTCTACGACGTTAAGTAGCCGTTTTTCTTCCGCGTTTGCGACGGATCGCGTAAGGGCTCTTCCTCCTAACGCTTCGGCTACGGCGCTTCCGTCGCCCTCATACTTGGAGTTTGTATAGAGAACCGCCAAAACGATTACTTCGAGCGTAGTAGAGACGACGACAAGAGTAACATAGTCGGGCGTTCGCGTAAATAGTTCGATCGGGTTAAATATAAAACGCTCGGATTCGGCAAACCGCCATATTTCCGCGCTTGCATACCACACAAACAAGACGACGCAAATAACGCCAAGCGTAAAAATCGCCGTTAATACCAACGAATTACGCTTGGCTACTCTTTGGCTTTCGGTAAAGCGCATCCGCCGATCCTATTCGCCTCTCAAAAACTGATCTTTGGCGGCTCTTGGAAGACGGCGCTGTCGGCAAACTCCAATAATCCCGCATCGGTTGAAAAACCAAATAACGAGGCGAGCAGATTTTGCGGAAAGGATTGGCGGTAGGAGTTAAAAGCCGTCGCCGCGTCGTTATAGCCCTGCCGCGCAAAACTCACGCGATTTTCGGTAGAAATAAGCTCCTCGTGAAGCGAGTTCATATTGGCGCTTGCTTTCAAATCTGGATACGCCTCAACGACGACGTTTA
>JAISRI010000063.1 GCA_031273735.1 Helicobacteraceae bacterium | reverse complement strand
TTTTTGCGTTTGCGCCCTTCGCTCCACCCCCCCCCCCCCCCCCAGAAGTTAGGTCAAGCTTCGGGGAGAACGCTTAACGGCGGCGCATCTAGTTTTGCGGATAACGCGCAAATTTTCTTCAATTGGTTTCAAAGGCTCATATTTACTTCAAGGAGGTTTTTTATGAAAACGTCATTATTTTATGATTTTGGCGGGTTTTGCCCCGTCAAACGTTTGGTCGCGGCTTTTGCCGTAATGGTCGCTATGGCGACTTCGCTTCACGCCGCTTGCGCGGGAGCGGGCATAGATAGCGAAGTCGATCTTGGAAACGGCTACTATATCGTTAAACCCAAAGCGGGAGCTAATTCGTTCAAAGAACCGATGTTGGTCTATTGCAAAGGAAGCGAAGTATGGCTGCCTCTGCCAATATCCGATCCCAAGATAACCAAGCAGGTCAGGACATATCCTAGTCCGAACGGCGCAACTCTTACTTACCAGCCAAACAGCAATTTCGCATTTACGGGCTTGGTTGGTAGCGCTAATTTTACGTCGCGAAACTATTACTATCCCCATAACCGCAAAGGTCTTGGAACCGAAGCGGGTATGACGGGAAAGCTCGGCGACCCAATCTTCGGCATAAAAATCAATATAGGCGCCGATAAGATTTCGCTTGCACAGCGCTTTGAGTTTGCCAATATTAATCTGATTGGCACAAGTTTGGCGATAGATCTGCCTAATAATTGGGACACGATCGGGTTCATTAACTGCGGAGGTAATACTGATGGCGTTCATCGGCAGGAGACGCTAATATATGGCTACAATTATCAAGCCGTTAAAATCAATTTGTCGGGACATACTAAAGGAAACGGAAATTGCGAAGCTACGGCAGGCGTAACCCTCAAGCAACTTCCCGATTATAAATACGTCGAGCGCAAAGACGCGAGCAAGCCAGAAGATAGGCTCTACCAATCGTGTAAGCATATTAAAAGCGACTTGAAAGCGTCCGCCGACGGCTTTTACCTTATCAACTCGCCTTTTAACCAAAGAATTCCGTTTGTCGTTTATTGCATAATGGACGACTACGCGGGCGGAGACCAAGTAACGACCGTATTTTTAGCGCTTGACGGGCGCAATACCGAAAGCGTTCACGACGCGACCGATAGTACCGTTATGCAGTTGGGACTGACGCTGTTTGTGCCTACGAGCGACGATAGGTTTAAGAATATGCAAAAGTTCTTGGATAAAGGAAAGGTCGCCACTTCATATAGCGGACACAACGACGGGTGGGCAAATTATGTAGGCACAGTTTTGAACCATACGCGACAAATGCACAATCATGGCGGAAGCTATGGAGGGAGCAAGAATCCTGGAGAAGACGTCTTATTTTTAGTCGATAATTCAATTTGCGCGGGCAACGCGCCGTATTGCGGCACCTTCGAGGCGGTTCACAGCGGGAGCGGAACGATGTGGCCATACGGACCTATGGGGATAGCGAATAGCGAAGTGCATACAAGCGCCAATCCCGCATTATCAGAAATCAACAGTTATGATAATGACATAATTTTTCATAATGGGAAGCTCGCGCCGCTTTACGATAGTTGGGGAACAATCTTTGATTCGGATTCGAATTGGGCTATTGCCGTTAAGTTAAACGCTATGGCAGAAGAAACGCTTCCCGCAGGTTTTTATCTATCAAGCAATAAGTGCAGGGTATTGAAGCGCGGCGACTACGGTGCAGGTAGCCCTCAAGGCGGACTTAAGTTTTTTGTCGCAGGGTTGGGGGCGGGTGAAACCGGTTGGAGCGAAGCTTGGTTAGGTTTTACCTTTGATAATAACGGCGAAGTTAAAAACTGCGACGACCAAGCGTTAGCGCATAGGACAGATACGCAACAGCTTCCATATACCTACTCGCACTATGTCGGCGTTACCCCAGATAGCTACGGCGCTTCCCCGCCTAAGTCCTCCCCAGCTCCCAAAGAGGCGGGCGCTTACGACGATAGTCTCGATCCAATTAAAGACGATCCTCCCGCGACCTTTACCAAAATAGCGGAAGATACGGGTAAAACAAGAACAATCTCTTCTAGCGGCGTCGAGTCAAAAGATATTAGAATCAAAGTCGTTCCGCTAGATAACAATAGCTATAACGGCTTATTATGCGTTAAACTTTCCATCGCTAACTTAGCGAACGCGAGCGCGCCTTTTATCTATACGCCAAACGCTATAGAGGGCAATCAAAATCCCGCGCCTCTATCGCCCGACACAATAAACGACTATAAATGCGCGGCGATCGCCGATACCCAAGACCTTAAAGCAAACCCTATCGTATTTATTTGGAAAGGCAGTCTAAAGGCTTCCCCAGAGGCGGTAGTGCAGGTTTTGGCGTCTAGTTGCTCTACAATTGCCGAAATAGGCGGAGGCGCATGCGAAACAAACGGCGAAATTAACGCCTCTTATTTTAGTCTGCGCCCTTCTATAAGCGGAGGCGTATATAAGGGCAAGTTAATTTCTGGAGTTTCATACGGCAAATCGCCGCCATATGAAGCGCTTCCGGACGGTAGCATTAACGCTGAGGCGACGGTTGGCTATAAAAGAGATTCGCTTGCGCAACCTTGCAAGGCAGATAACGGGCTTTGCATTCAGGCGATCGACAAGAAAATAGGCGACGATATAACCGAATATGTCGACGCCAATATCACCTTTAGCGGCGTTGATCCCAATAAGGCGCAGGTCAATAAGATAGGCTACGACAACGTCGGCATAATCGAATTATGGCTACACGATAAAGAATGGACGATAAAAGATCAAAACGTCGATTATGGCGCGGCGTATTCGGATATTCGTTGGAAAAACGATTGCGAAGTCGGCGGCGATTCCGCGGATGTAAACGTAACGGGAACTAAAGCCTCAAATACCAATTGGGGCAAGATAGGTTGCGAGATTAGACGTCAGATCGGCGAAGTAACGGTACCGCCCGCAGAGTTCAACATTACCAAGATGACAATCACGGGTCCTACCAAGTATAAGAGCGACGCCTCATACGTTTATTACGCCGATCAGAACCAGACAGATCTTACGAGCGACAACGGTCAGTTTGTCGTAGTTACGACCGACGCGCAAGCGTTAAACGCGAAAGGCAAGGTTACTGATAGATATAGCGACGGCAACTATAGCAAGGATATCAACCACTCCCTCAACTTTATACAATCGACGGACGGCGATATGCCTGGGGAAGTCCTTGAGAATCCTAAGGATCGTTGGGGAGGTTATTGGGATAAAGTCAGCGTTGATCCTATCATTACGCCCGCAAGCGTATGGAAAAACGGCGAGGCTAACCTAACCTACGCCATTAACTTTAACCGCAGTCTTAGAAAGCCAAAACCGGCGCTATTTATGAACGCCGCGTCCCCAACCGATCCCGTCGCCGACTTTAACCTTTCGTTAGAAGATGAGGATAACGTTATTGGAAGCGCCGGTTGGACTGAGGCTTTGGCGGGAGAGTTCAAAAAAGTCGACTTTATCTATGGTAGAGCGCATCTACCGGACGTTAGCGTAAAAACCGAAGAGACGAACGTAAGCTACGCGATCGACTACTTTAGCGATCGTATAGGAAGCGCCGACGGCGTTAGAGGCGACTTTAATTCTCCAAGCGCTTTAGCCTCTAGCGCGGGTTGGTATCGCATATACGATCCATCGAATCCTAGCAATCCCGTTGATGGCGTTACGGAGGCGAAAATAAGGACGGATTTAGGATCGGGAACGATTGCGAGCGTCTATTTACTTAACGGGCAACAGTATCAATTTAAATATGATTTCGCCAATCCTAGACCGCGTAGATTTGTTTCGCACCTTACCGATCTGCCGACCTATCTTTGGCATCATCCATTCGGCAAGGATAGCGGCTATAACGATGGCGGGAGTATAGAAACCCGACAACATTGCTTCGAGCGTCCTTGCGGCACGATCGAGTTTCTTCCGCCCGATAAGGACGAGTGGGGAGGATACGGCGCTAGAGCGGGCGGTCGCCACTATGACGACAATTCGACGCGAGATCGCGCTCCGATAAGATTGGGGCGATAAAACGCCTTATTTAGCAAGGGCGCATATGGGGTCGGAACATATTCCGATCCCTAATTTTGCAACCGATAATTTTCGATCCACGGCGACTAAAAAGCGATCGGTAAAAGGCGATATTCTCCGCAAAAACGTAATCTAAACAGATTCGGTTTTTATTCGCCGTAAAACGGGAGAAATCGGATATGTCCCGATTCGGCGTAATCGTCGACTAACGCGAAAAACTCGATATGGCGCGGAGAATAGAACGTTTCTTAAATTGGCGTTATAATATGCTCTTTGCGTTTGGGCGTATTATAAAATAGAGGCAAAATGGCGGATGAATCGATAGAATCGGCGCTTAACGGCATACTGAGCGATCTTGAGCGAATAAACGCGCTTGTAGCTAAAAAAGAGGCGGAGCTTGGCATCGCGCGGGAAATCTCGCTAAACAAGCTAGACGCCGACTGCTACGAGCTAAAGATCGACGATAAAATCTACTATCTCGATAAAGCGCGTTTCGAGGTTCTTTCTTCGCAAATAGGCGCGATCGCCAAAGAAGCGCTATGAGCGACGCGGCTAAAAGGCTTGGTTTTTTTCTATTTTTCGACGCGGTTTTATCGTTTGTATCCTTTTATCTAGCCTATCTTTTGCGGTTTAATTTCGAGATTCCAGAACCTTTCTTTGAGGGGTTATGGATCTATTTCGCCGTTTTGTGCGCGCTAAAGATCGCCGCGTTTGGCGTTTTCAGCGTTTATCGCGTTCCTTGGCGCTTTTTTTCTCTCGACGGTTTGCAAAGACTAGCGTTGGCGCATATTCTTGCCTATTCGTTTTTTTTCGTTCTTTTTTTAGCCGCAAGCCGCCTTTTTGGAAGCGACTTGCCGTCGTTTGCAAAATCGATTGTCTTTATCGACGGCGCGTTGTCGATCCTGCTCATAGGCGCTTTGCGCGTAACTAAACGCCTGTTTTTGGAACAAAAAGCGCCGAAAAAAACGGCGATCGCCATCGCGATCGTAAGCGCGAACGAAAATGGCGTTAGGCTTCTTCGTTCGCTTAATCGCGATCGATACGCGGCGCGATTTTTCGTCGATTCCGATCTTGCCAAACGCGCGCAACTTATTCACGGGCTTGAGGCGGTTAATTTCGACGATCTACAAAAGCTATCCGTAAAATACGGCGTTCGATCGGCGATAATCGCGCTTGACGAACGCTCCCCGCCGCTAAAAGAGATTTACGATCGTCTTAGCGAAGCCGGAATCAAAAACGTTCAGATTGCAAGATTGGGCGAACAAAGCGTCGATTTACAAAGGCTAAAGATCGAAGATCTATTGGCGCGAAACCCCAAAGATCTTGATAAAGAGGCGATCGCCGCGTTTATAAAAGATAAAAAAGTCCTAATTACGGGCGCGGGCGGTTCGATCGGAAGCGAACTCTCCCGCCAAGCGGCGCGATACGGCGCGAGCGAGCTGATTTTGGTCGATTCGAGCGAATATAATCTTTATTCGATCGGCGAGGAGATCGAAAGCGCGCGGTTAGAGATGATAAACGTCGCCGATGGCGAGGCGATCGACGAGCTTTTTGAGCGGACAAAACCGCAGATCGTCCTGCATGCCGCCGCGTATAAACACGTTCCGCTAGTCGAGGCAAACCCAAAAGCGGCTGTGATCAACAACGTGATCGGGACAAAAAACTGTATCAACGCGGCGATCAAACATAACGCGGAGATTTTCACGCTAATTTCGACCGATAAAGCCGTCCGCCCTACAAACGTTATGGGCGCGACGAAGCGCGTCTGCGAACTCTACTTGCAAAACGTTCCAAGCGGCGGCACGCGGCTTGCGGCGGTGCGGTTTGGCAACGTGTTGGGTTCGAGCGGATCGGTGATCCCGCGTTTTCGCCGTTTGATCGAGGAGAACAAACCGCTTACCGTAACGCACCCTGAAATCACGCGTTATTTTATGCTTGTAGGCGAGGCGTGCGAGCTTGTTTTGCAGGCGGCTTCGCAATCAAGCGGCGGCGAGATTTTTGTGTTGGATATGGGCGCGCCCGTCAAGATCGCCGATATGGCTGAAAAGATGTTGGCTTTGGCGGATAAACGGGGGCTTGGGATCGTTTATACGGGTTTGCGACCGGGCGAAAAACTTTATGAAGAGTTATTGATCGATGAAAACGATAAAACTACAAAGTATCCCTCTATCTTTGTAGGCAAACCGACAGCCGTAGATTTTGCCGCGCTTTTAGAGCAGATCGAGCGTCTAACGCGATCGCAAAACGCGGAAGAGATTATCGCGGCGCTAAAGGCGATCGCGCCGGAGTTTAACCGCGCTTTGTCGCGTTAAAG
>JAISRI010000037.1 GCA_031273735.1 Helicobacteraceae bacterium | reverse complement strand
AAAAGCTGTAGAACCTATCTGAACTTACGTTCAGATAGGCGCGTTCCCCTTAAATACTTGTTCAATATATTCATATCCCAGCTTGGATTGGCTTAGGATACGCATAATCTTGTATTGAGCCAAAATGATTTATAGGACTCTTGCGCCGTTTTTTTCTAAAACGATAATATCTTCTATACGAACGCCAAAAAAGCCCTCGATATAAACGCCCGGCTCGATCGTAAAGATCATACCCTCTTCCAAAATCATATCGTTTCGTTTGTTGATAAACGGCTCTTCGTGAATATCCAGCCCTACGCCGTGTCCTAAAGAGTGGTTAAACTCCTTTACATAACCAGCGTCGCCTATAATTTTTCGCGCGATCGCGTCAAGCTCTCTTGCCCTTATTCCCGCCTTTGCCGCCTCGATCGCCGCATCGCGCGCCCTCAAAACCAAATCATAGATTTTTTGTTTAAGCTCGTCGCCGAAGCGCTGCGCCGTTTCAAAATTAGCGCCGCTTTCGTCAAAAACCGCCGTCCGCGTCCGATCCGAACAGTAGCGGCTGTATTTTGTCCCCGCGTCGAAAAGAAGCGTCGATCCGATTTTTAAGCGATCGTCGCTTGCAAGCGCGTGAGGTTTAGCGGCATTTTGATCGATTGCAAAGATCGGCTCGAAGCTCAAATCGCGCCTGCCGCTGTCGGTCAAAAAACGTTTTGCTTCAAAACTAAGCTCGCGCTCGCTTTTGCCTTTGCCGTTTTGGCTCAAAAAACGCGCGAACGCTTTAAACGCCTCTGCGTTTTCTTTAACGGCTATTTCGATCAGCGCTATTTCGCCCCTGTTTTTAACGGCGCGGCGCTTTTGATGGAAGTTTGGGCGCTCGAAAAAGGCGAAATTGGCGAGTTTTGTTCTTAACGCGCCGTACTCTTTGGCGTTCCATTCGGCGGGATCGATTACGCAACGGCTTTCGCCGCTTTTGCGAAGCAGTTTTCTTGCGTCGGCGATCAGATTTTCGCTTTCGACGACGCAAACGCCGTTTTTAACGCGACTTTTTGCTTCGAGCGCGTAACGCCCGTCGGTAATAAAAAAGCGATCGCGATCGCTTGCCAAAACGATCGCGTTATCGCAACTAAAACCCGTTTCGTAAAATTGCGCGCTTTCGCTTTTGACAAGCGTCAGATTCATAACTATTTAACGGCTACGAAGTTTTGTAACGCCTCGATACGTTTATCAAGCGGCGGATGGCTCATAAAGAGCCTCGCAAAGCCCGATTGCTTGCCCCCCGCAATCCCAAAGGCGTTTAGACTTTTAGGCATTTCGTTGGGCATTTCGGATTCTCTTTGCAGATGCGCCAGCGCCGCGATCATAGACGGAGCGCCAGCTAGATAAGCCGCTCCCTCGTCGGCGGCGTATTCGCGTTTGCGCGAAAACCACATTACGATGATCGACGCAAGAATCGACAACACGATTTCGCACGCGACTACCGTAACAACGTAACCAAACCCGCGCCCCTCCTCGTTTTTCAGCACAACGCGATCGACTACATAGCCTATTACGCGGGCAAGAAACATTACGAACGTATTGATAACGCCTTGAATAAGCGTAAGCGTGATCATATCGCCGTTGGCGACGTGCGAAACCTCGTGCGCTAAGACCGCTCTAATCTCGCTGTCGGAGTAGCGTTCGAGCATACCCGCGCTTATCGCCACTAACGCTCTATTTTTATTCCAGCCCGTAGCGAAAGCGTTTGCCTGATCGGCGGGGAAAATACCCACGTCGGGCATACCGATATTCGCCTGTTGCGCGAGTTGCCGCACCGTCTCTACAAGGCGCGCCTCTTTTATATCGCTTGTATCTGCGCTCACAATTCGCGTCTTGGTCGCCCACTTTGCTAGATGTTTCGACAGCATAAGCGAAATAAACGATCCCGTCATACCAAAGACGAAACAGAAAATCAGCAACGCACGAAAGTCAAGACCTTCGCTAGTTAGGTAGCTGTTAACGCCCAAAATTGAAAGCGTAACGCTCGCCACGACGACAATTGCGACGTTTGTCGCCAAAAATAACAAAATCCTTAGCAAACCTATGCCTCCTTTTTTGATTTTAGAACGGATATTATACAACGCATTCTTAAAAAACGTTGGCTAGAATACGCCGTCAAAAGAGGAAACCTATTGAACGCGGCGCAACTATTCAATCTAATTTCGTGCCAAAAAGCGCGTTATTTACACTCGCGGGGCGCAACGCCGCTCTTGCAAAAACGAAGCGAGCCGTTTGTTCCGCCAAACGTCCTACGCGCCATTTGCGCGTGGTTTAACGCGGGTTTTTTACATCCGCTTTCAAACAAAAAAATTGCTTTTGACGAGCTAACGGCGCATATCGATCGGATCGTTTTGCGTAAAAACGGCTTAGAACTATCAAAAATTATCTTTGCGAGCGAGCCTTATTCGGCGGCGATCAAAGAGCTTGCCTTGTCGGTTTGGATATTGCGAAAGCGATTTATAACAATCAATAAGATATTTGTTTATTATATCAATAAAGACTACGTTAAAAAAGGCGCTTTGGATTTTGACAAATTGTTTATCAAGCGCGACGTAACAAGGAGCGTTTATAGCCGCTATTTTCGTATAGAACCGCCAAATAAATTGATCGAAAAGAACGCGAAAGCCGCTAAAAAAGTTTTATGCGATTACGATCTTACTTGCCAATACTCGCGCCTCTGTTTTCCAAGACTTTTTGAATACTCGGTTTTGAACGTCGCAAGATTGGATAAAGAGCTAAAAATAAATCTGATCAAGCAAGGAATCGCCGATCCGCAAGAGATACCAGAAAATCTGCTTACCGATTATCAAGCGATACAGATCAAATGCGACAAAACCAAAAAGGCGCATATCGATAAAATCGCGTTAAAAGATTTTTTGGGCGCGATCGAGTATCCGATCTATTTTTTGGATTTTGAGGCGATAGGCTACGCTATTCCGCTCTTTGATCAATCCAAGCCTTTTGATATTCTGCCTTTTCAATTTTCCTTACACATATTAAATTCGCCAAACTCCCGCGCAAAACGCTACGAATTTTTAGCCGATCACGAAACGGACGGCAGATCGCAAATAGCCCAAAAACTTTGCGATCTAATCGGCGAACAAGGAAGCGTGGTAGCTTACGGCGCGGCGTTTGAAAAAAGCGTAATAAAAGGGCTTGCAAAACTCTTTGCCGATCGGCGCAAAAAACTGCTTTCGATCCAATCGAGAATCGTCGATTTGATGATTCCTTTTGAAAGACGCTGGTTTTATAACGCCAAAATGCGCGGGCAATGCGCGTTGAAAGCCGTCGCGCCGGCAATTAACGCTAAAATGACCTACGACGGCGCGATAAAAAGCGGCGTAGAAGCGATGGAAAATTACTTTGCTATGTATTCGGCAAACGCCGAAAAAAGAGAGGAGATTCGCCGCGCTTTGCTCGATTATTGCAGGAAAGACACGCTGTTTCTAGTCGGGATTTACCGCAAATTGCT
Source organism: Helicobacteraceae bacterium (assembly GCA_031273735.1). Classification (GTDB taxonomy): domain Bacteria; phylum Campylobacterota; class Campylobacteria; order Campylobacterales; family SZUA-545; genus JAIRNH01. The sequence goes on along the minus strand of JAISRI010000037.1, from coordinate 19,086 downwards.
TACACTTACAAAGTCAAAAGAGGAAACATAAATGGAGTTTATCAACTTAAAGGCGCAATACAACGCCTACAAAAGCGAGATTGACGGCGCGATCGCCGCCGTTTTATCAAGCGGGCAGTTTATTATGGGCAAAGAGGTTGAAGCCCTTGAAAACGCTCTAGCGAACTATGTCGGCGCAAAATACGCGATAAGTTGCTCTAGCGGCACGGACGCGCTTTTGATCGCGCTTCTTGCGATCGGCGTTGGGGCAAGCGACGAAGTGATAGCGCCCGCGTTTACCTTTGCCGCGAGCGCCGAAGCGATTGCGCTAGTCGGCGCGAAACCCGTTTTTGTCGACATAAACGAACGCGACGCGAATATCGATCCAGAGCTGATAGAACGGGCGATTACGCCTAAAACCAAAGCGATTATACCCGTTAGCCTCTATGGAAACTGCGCCGATTTTGACAAGATCAACCGCGTAGCATACGATCATAAAATCGCCGTGATCGAGGACGGTTGCCAAAGTTTCGGAGCGATCTATAAGGGCAAAAAAAGCGGCGCTCTAAGCGATATGGGAACGACTAGCTTTTTTCCCTCAAAACCGCTAGGCTGTTACGGCGACGGCGGGGCGATCTTTACAAGCGACGAAAATCTTGCCAAAAAGATCGCGCAGATTAGGAACCACGGACAGGAGGGACGCTACGAACATACGGCGATCGGCTTAAACGGGCGCTTAGACGCGTTACAGGCGGCAATCTTAAACGTAAAACTGAAGCATTTTGACGACGAACTTAAAACGCGCCGAAAATTAGCGTCGAGATATAACGCGGCTTTTGACGAATCCGAACGTATTTTTTACGATCAAAACGGCGTTGCAGCGCAATATACGATCCGCGTTAAAAACCGCGATAAAGTCGTAGAAACTTTGGCGAAACTAGGCGTTCCAAGCGCGGTGCATTATCCAAAACCGCTTCATATGCAAAAAGCGTTTAGTTATTTAGGATACAAAGAAGGCGATCTGCCGATTAGCGAAAAACTATCAAACGAGGTTTTAAGCCTGCCGTTTAGCGCGTTTTTGACGCAAGAGGAGCAGGAGAAAGTTATTTCGGCGGTTAAAGAGGCGACGTGTTAAGAGTTATTTTGATCGGACTTGGCGTTATGGGCAAAGGACATTACCGCGTTTTATCGTCGATTGCGCACACGGAAATTGTAGGCTTATGCGACAATCAGATCGACGAGTTTGACGGCAAAAAAGTTTGGCGAAATATAGACGAACTGCTAGCAAAAGTCCAAGCCGACGCGGCGATCATAGCGACTCCTACTTTTCTTCATAAAGAGATCGCGCTTAAATGCGTCGCTAAAAATCTTCATATATTTATAGAAAAACCCGCCGCCGCAAATAGCGAAGACGCTATGATTATCGCGAAAGCGTGCAAAAAATTGCATAGCGCCGTAGGGCATATCGAACGATTTAATCCCGTAGTAACCGCGCTAAAAAAAGAGCTTGAAAGCAAGGATATTTACTCGATTGCCATTACGCGAGTAGGACCTTTTCCGCCGCGCATAGCCGACGTGGGTATTTTGACGGATTTAGCCGTGCATGATATCGATTTAATTCGTTACATTACGGGCAAAGAGATCGTCGATCGCCATATCTTCGCCTCGCAAAAAATTCACAATCATTACGAAGATAACGCAATACTTAGTTTTAAGTTGCAAGAGGAGATCGTGGCGACAATTACGACAAATTGGCTAACGCCATATAAAAAACGCAAAATTGAAGTGGCGACTCCCGCAGGCTACTACGAAGCCGATCTGATGAGTCAAGAGTTAAAAAGTTTTTCCGCTTATAGCGCTTCTCATTCGTATCTTGTGCGCGATATTGTCGTATTCAAAGGCGAACCGCTTCGCAACGAGCTTATCGCGTTCGTTTCGCTTTGCGTTAGCGGCGATCGCGGCGCGTTGGCGTCGATCGAGGATAGTATAAAGACTTTAGAAATCGTCAAAAATTAGCATATAGGAATAGCGATGAAACTAGGCGTAAATATCGATCATATCGCGGTTTTGAAGGCGGCGCGAAAAATAGCCGATCCCGACGTTTTACAGGCGGTTTTTGTCGCGGCGCAAAACGGCGCGGATCAAATTACGATCCATTTACGAGAAGATCGAAGACATATCGACGACTACGACGCGAAACGTATAATTGCAAATTCGCCCGTTCCCGTTAATATGGAATGCGCTTTCGAAGTTATAGACGAGATAATAAAATATCGTCCATTTTGCGCTACGCTAGTGCCTGAAAAACGCGAAGAGGTTACTACGGAAGGCGGATTAGACGTAGAAAATAATTTCGCCCGCATAAAAAGAGCGATCGAGCGGCTAAAAGATTCCGAAATAACCGTTTCGCTATTTATAGAACCCAACAAAGCGGCTATCGATCTAGCGTTTAGAGGCGGCGCGGATACGGTCGAGTTTCACACGGGGCGCTTTTCTAACCTTTGGGCTATGTTAAACGGCGTTTTACGCCGAACGCCTTACGCCGTAAAAGAGCTTATCTCTTTTAGCAAAGACGAGTTAAAACGCGAGTTAGAATTGGAAATACAAAAGATCAAAAAAGCCGCTATATTCGCCCGCGAATTGGGTTTAAGCATAGCGGCTGGACACGGACTAAATTATCATAACGTTAAAGAGATCGCCGCAATCGAGGAGATCGAAGAGCTTAATATCGGTCAAAGTATCGTAGCGCGATCGATCTGGACGGGTTTTAGCGACGCGGTGCGCGAAATGTCTGCGTTGATCAAAAAATAATCCGCGCGGTTTTAGCGTTTTTATCGTAATATCGCGTAAATAACAAGGAAATAAGATGGCGGGAGTTGGGAAAAAATTAGCGGCTGACGTTTTAAGCGACGACAGCGGCGATATAACTAAACACGAGAAGCTATACGAGAGGCTTTATGACTTGTCGGATAGTCCCTATGAGATATTTGAGTTCGCGTTAGAATATCTAAATATAGCCGTTAAAACTTATACCATTTTTGAAGACGCTTTGAGCTACATAACAAAAGAGCGGTTTGAAAAATTGATAGCCGTCGCTTTGAAAATTTGGCGCGCGAGGGTAGAAAATAACGAGCCGCGTCCGAAATACTCCGACTTCGCCGCACAGGCGGTTATCGAGCGCGCCGCTTTTCAATTTCCAGAGCTTTTGCACGAGCATTTAAGAGAGATTTATGAGTTGGACGATGGACATTTTTATCAATTTTGGCGCGCGTTTGCCTATCTGCCCAAAGAGAAAATAGCCCCTTTCAAAGAGGCGCTACTAAGCGGCGAGACGACTTTGGATGAAAAAAAGGAGTTGGCGCGCTATTTGATTGGCTCGAGAGATATAGAAACTATCCGTTTTGTTTATGACTACGCTTTGAAAAATGGCATAGAGAGCGCGGGGTTTTTGGAGTGGAAGATGGGAGAGGTTGGATTTGCGAAGAAAAAGGCGGGCGTGAAGCGTTACTGCTATGACGAACTTTATCATATAACGTTCCCCAAAAACTATTCTCCGGAAGCCCCAAGAGTTTTTTTACAACAAGCTCATCATCCTACGTGGAGCCTTCCGGCAACATATGAGAGTTTAAAATTCGGCGGGGTTTTGGAGGACGGCGAAAACCCTTTTTGCCATATCATCACCTTTGATAAAATCCCCGAAGGCTTAAATATCACGGGGCTAAAAAGGCTTGTTTTAGGCTCGCATTTAAGGGAGTGCGACTGTGATACGCACTTTTATCAACACGACCAAGAGGGTAATCCGCGAAGAATAGGAGACGAGTTGGAAAAAGAGTATTTAAACTACAACTATCCGATACAACCGACCGAACTGTCTTTATCTTTGACGCCCGAAAGATGGCGCTTTCAGGATTGGGCCGTCTCAAATAGCAGAGAAAATCTATTTAGAATAGGCGGCGAACCATCGTGGATACAAGGTCCTAATATCTTGATATGTCCTATCTGCGGCGAAAAAATGGACTTTTTGATGCAGCTTGACACGGGACTGCCCGACCTTGACCCGCGCATCAACGATGGCGAAGTCTATTTTGGCAGCGGAGGTATGTATTATGCTTTTTGGTGCGATGAGTGTAAAGTAAGCGGATATGTTATGCAATGCACATAAAAACTCGCCGTTAAAAAAGCGAATATCAAAAAAAATAAAGGAAAAAAATGGCGAAAGCATGGCGTTTTGGAAACAATATCGATACCGATCTGATTATCGCGGCGCGTTATCTTAACACGGTCGATCCGCAAGAACTTGCGAAACGGCTTTTTGAAGACGCGGACGCGGATTTCACAAAAAAAGCGGCAAAAGGCGATTACGTCGTCGCGTTAGATAATTTTGGTTGCGGTTCTAGTAGGGAACACGCGCCAATCGCGATTAAAGCCTTTGGGATCGCGGGCGTGATCGCTAAATCATACGCTAGGATTTTTTATCGCAACGCTTTCAACACGGGGCTTTATATTTATGAAGTCGATCAAGCCGATCGTATAGAAAACGGCGATGAGGTCGAGGTAGATAACTTAAACGCGATCGTGAAAAATCTTACTAAAAATGAAACGTATAAGTTTAACCCGATTCCTCCATTTATGCAGGAGATTGTCGATGCGGGCGGACTTATGTCATACGCAAAAAAAGAGATCGCGCAAATGGTATCCGCTTAAGCGCGTCGTTTATAGCAAATAAAGTTTATAAAATCTGACGGCGCTTGGTTAGATTTTTTTAATTTTCTTTGGCTTTGGCGGAGGAGTTACGCGCTCTATTTCACGAACGATCTTAGAGAGCGTTTCGCTATTTTCGGGATCGACGATATAATGAGCTTTCGCCCCTTTATACGGAGCGGCTTTTTCGGCGTTTGCAAGATATGGCGCTAAACATTCCAAAGTTTTTACATACGCCGTATTATCGCATATTAAGATCGCGGGCTTGCCGTTTGCGTAAATAAGATATTCGCCGAACGTCTTTTTATGGGTAATAACGCCCGCTTCCTTAATCTGATCCGTTACAAACTCCGCAAAACTCAGGTCGCTTGCCATAGTCTCCCCTCCCCTTTTGCCTTTATAGCGTCTATTATAGGCGTTTCTCGATTAGCGCGACTATTTTTTTCGGCGCTTACGTCCGCAAAAAGGCAAGAGAGGCGCGGGATTTACGCAATATATTAAATGCAAAGGGCGATTTATACGACTAAATCTTAGCGCCGCCAAAGAGCTTCCGCTATGCTAGATCGGATAAAACGGGCGGGGGTTCCGCAGGGGTTTTGTCGGCGCCTATTATGTAGGTAGGATACGCAATCTTAATACCATCGGCGGCGTTAAACGCGTCGATAATTTCCGATCCGATAACGCTACGCAAAGATAGCGTCGAGTATGAGTTTGTTAGATACCACACGCTCACCTTTACTCCATATATATAAGCGAAAGTAAATACGCGAGGTTCTACGCTAACGGCGCGTAAATTAAAGCGCATTCTTAAATTATTATAGTGTTTGCGGGTCTGATCGGTATATCCTATCGCGTGTTTGGCGGCAATCTCTTTGGCGATCTTCTGCGCTTTTTTGTGGTTGGATTCAAAGGTAATCACAACGTCTATTCCGTCCCAAACGGTTTGCATTTCATTATATGTGTAATTTTGAATGATATTGGTAAAAACGTAGTTGTTTGGAATATGGATAATCCTTCCCGCTCTGCGATTGATTTCAAACGTGGATAAAGTTATATCTTCAAACAACATTATTCGCGTCAAACCGATCTCTAAAACGTCGCCTATAACCGTGTCGCCGTCGCGCACTATTCTAATACGATCGCCGATATGAACCGAACCGCCTACTACGATTACAAGCCAACCCAATAAACTCATAAACCAATCCTTCATAGCGATCGCGATACCAGCCGATATAAAGCCCAAAAAGGTTACGAAATAGACGAGGTTGTTAATATAGTTAAAAAGCAAAATTAGGAGAACTATAATAAACGTTACGATATTTGCGGCGCGGTTAATACTAAAAACTCTATTCGCGTCTTTTACCGCCCTTTTTGCGACTAGCTTTAACAGAAAAACAAAAGCGATAAGTATCGCGATCGCAATCAAAATCGCGATCAGTTTTGAAATCTCCTCCTCTATCTGCGTTTTTACCTGCGTATCGCTTGCGCGAAAACGTTTTTCCTGAACGCTAAAAGCCGTAGCGAAAACCTCTTCGATATTTTTAAGCGAAGTTAATAGCGTGATCGTCTCGGCGTATTGCGTAGCGCTAATCGGCTTTTTTAGTTGCGATAAAAGCGCGTTTTGTTTTTCCAAAAGATATTGCCGCTCTTGTTCTAAAGAGATTGTCGAGCGCAAAGAATCGAGTTTTATCTCCTGCTCTTTAAGCATACGAGCGCCTTCGCGCGAATACGAAAGTCCTCCGATAATAGCAAAAGGGTTTCTAACCTCTGGAGCGTCGGGAATCGGTTCGCTTCTTGAAAGGGTTTCATAAGGCGAAGCGTCGCCGGAACTCCCCAATAAATCTAAACGCATTTGCAAAGTTTTAGCGCGTTCTTCTAAAAGCTCGCGGCGCTGTCTCGACGAGCTATCGCGCCTAGTTAATAGCTGTTTAATCTCTGCGGCAATTTGCGCCTGCTCGGTTTGTAAAGCCAAAAAATCGCGCTGATCGACAAAGCGTTTAATCCATATATTATTTTCGGCGTCTAGTTTTTCGTCTATTTGCTTAATTTGCGCCGTAACTTCGTCTAACTGCTTTTGCGCCTCGTCTTCTTCCTGCGCAAAACAGGCGAAAGCGAAAAAATAAAGTAAAATAATAAAACGCGCTATTTGCATTCGCCGCCCTTTTCGATCGCCTCTAAAACAAATTTTTTTGGCGCGTCGCTAACAAAAATATAGCCGCCTATGCTTCGCGGCAGAACAAAAGTTATATTGTTATTTTTTGTCTTTTTATCCAAAAAAAATCTTTCGTAAAAAAGCTCTGGATTAGGCGTTTTGTAATGTGGGTTTAGCCCAAACTTTTTAATCGCTCGCTTAATGCGCAAAGCCTCTTCGTCTTTGATTAGTCCTAAACTTAGCGCCAAGTAGTTTGCCATAACCATACCCATAGCGACGCTTTCGCCGTGTAAAATAACGCCGTAGCCGCTCTCTTTTTCGATCGCATGCGCAAAAGTATGTCCGTAGTTTAGCGCCGCTCTCGCGCCGTTTTCTTTCTCGTCTTGCATAACGATATCGGCTTTAAGACGAATTGAGCGAGCGATCGCTTCTTTTAACGTTTTATCGTCGTTTAGATCCGCCTTTTCAAGCCATTCAAAAAAACCGCTATCGAGAGTAACCGCCATCTTAATAATCTCCGCTACGCCCGATAAAAACTCTCGTTTCGGCAGGGTTTTTAACCATACGGGATCGATATGAACGCTAAGGGGTTGATAAAAGGCTCCGATTAGATTTTTGCCGTAGGAGTTATTAACGCCCGTTTTGCCCCCCACGCTCGCGTCGACCATAGCCAAAAGCGTCGTGGGAATCTGAACAAACGATATGCCGCGCTGGTAGATCGCCGCGCAAAAGCCCGTCATATCTCCGATCACGCCGCCGCCAAAAGCGATTAAAACGCTTTTGCGATCGAGGCGTAAATCGCAAAGCCGATCCAAAATCTTTTCTATCGTTTGCAGATTTTTATACTCTTCGCCGTCGTCGATAATAATCTCGTTAATCTCAGACGCGGATATTTTCGACCTAAGCGCCGCAAGATGTATCGGCGCGATTGTTTTATTTGTTACGATCGCGACTTTTGTTTCAAATCTTAAAGGTTCTAAATCGCCCAAATAGATCTTATAACTATCGTCTATATTTTTTTTCAGAACAATCTCTATATCCATTTTTACCTACAATACCGGAATAAAAAGCTGATGATGACGAGTCAAGAGCGGATACATTCTCTCCGCCTGTTTTAATTGGAGAAAATCCAAAAGTCTTCTTTGCGCTATCGTTTCGTCGAAAGGAAAACATAACAGCAGATTTTCCTCGCGTCTCAAAACCGTAATCGTATTTTCTTCATAGCGTTTTACGTTAATTATCCGCGAGTGAATTGCCGCTAGATTTTCATAATGTTCTATCACCTCGTTTTCGCCCTCTTCGTCGCCTTTTGAAGGGTATAACGCAATATCTACGCCAAGCTGCGTGGATAGATCGAATAAAACGGGCGATATTTGCTCTAACTTCGGATTCGCGCTTAAAAGCATAGCCGCGTTTTTGATTCGCGACGAGTGATTGAAGCCCAGTTTCCAGACGGGTTTTTGCAAACGGCTAAATAACGCTCGGTTCGCTTTTTTCTTAAAAAAATCGTCGCTTATGATCGTAAGACCTACGTTATATCTCCATAACTCTTTTGCCAAATCGCGCTCTAAATTAAAAGGCTTATAGGCAATATCGATAACCACCTCTCTATCGCGAATAGTTTGCAGGGTTTCTAGCATAGCCCAGCTATCGGGATTTATTACTTTTATATAAAGCGTTCTATTTTTAAGCCGTTTATGAATATTTAACGCGCTTTGAAGCTCGATCGCCGCGCTTTTTTCGCGTTTTGCGCGAATATCCAAAATAAAATATAAAGAGCGTCCGTAAGGGGCGGGAAACTGTCCGCTTTCGATCTTAATAGCGCGATAAACGGTTTTAAGTATATTAGGCTGTCCCACCAAAAGTAGATTATCGCTTGGGCGGATCATAAGCGTTGGAAAAGGCAAAATTAGTTCGCCGTTTCTATACAGCGCGGCGATCTGCCATTTATTTTGCGCTATATGGCTGATATGACGATAGGCGTAACTGCTTCCAAACGGCACCTTAACCTCGATAATTTCACCTTCGCCAAGCCCGACGTATTGCGCGCTGACCGGTATATTTGGAGTGAGCGCTATTAAACGGTTTGCTAAAAGTTCGCTTGCGGATATTTTTTGCAGGTTTTGATCGCTATCTGGCAACGCCGTTAGACCGCCCGAATCAAGCGCGTAAATAAGCAGATCGCGGCTTAAAACGCGTATATTTTTATAAACCTGAATTGCGTCTTTTGGATCTTTCATAACAATATACGCGCCGATAAACTGTTTTGAGAAGATCGCCTCTAATTTGCTGAAGCTGGTCGGATCGAAGCGGTAATAACGGCAGTAAGCCGCTTCGTTTTCCGCCATCGATCCTCTGTAATAGACGATATGATAGAGGTTTATATCGGTGTAGGTATCGGCGAGGCGTTTAACAAAACTTTCGGCAACCTCTCCGTCGGCAAAAATTAGTAGTCTTTTCATCGCTCTGATTTTAACTAATTATCATTTTGTTCGCCGCGATCGACGCTAAGTTCGCAATGCAACGCTTCTTCGAGTAGCGCCGTAGCGTACGAGCCTTTAGGCAGGTAAAAACTAAGTTCGTAATGCGCCTCTTTGGGAATATATTCGCCGTTTAACTCTTCGGGGAAAATCCAAGCGTAGCGACGATCGCCGCTTGCGGGAATATCCTCGAAAAACGCAAGCTCGATATCGCCCGCAACCCCTTTTGCCTTCGTCGATTTATACCCGCACAAAACGCCCGTCGGCGCGACCTGCTTTGCCGCAAAGCGATCGCTCTCTTTACCTAAATCCTCCGCAAAATATAATTTGCCGTGCGGGTAGTGAAGCATAACGTCGCCGTCGAAAAGTTTGAAAAAATGGTTTTGCGCTTTTGCCGCTTCGATCGCGCTTAGATCAAGTTTATATTCGTTAGCGATCGCTTTAGAATCAAAAGAGGCGATCGCATTTGAAAGCTCGATTCGCCGCGTCAGCCACGCGTTAAATCGTTCGCTTTGCAGGGCGCTGATCAGAAACTTTTGCATTCGCCGCCCGCGAATCTTCGCTTCGCCATCCAAAAACGCCCTAGCTTTTTTATAGTTGTCGCCGTCTAACCCAAAACGCTGAAAACCAAAAAAGTTGGGCATACCGTATTGAGTGATCGCCTTGATCGCGCTATCGAGTTTTTGCGCGTCGATCGCGCTAACCTTTTTGAGCCTTATAAAAAAGCGGTTGCCTTTAAGATGTCCGATTTTTAATTTGTTTTCGTGTCGATCGACCTCTAAAATCTTGATCGCCGTATGTTCAAAACGCGCTAAAGAAGCTTCAAACTTCGCGGGGATCGAGAGCGTCTGAACGCTCATCGCGTTTTTGTCCTTCAAACCCGCGTAGCCAATGTCGCCCGCTTTTATCCCGACCCTTTCGCTAAAAGCCTGAACGGCTTCCCACGTAGAAACGCCCTTTTTTCGTATCTTCACAAAGAGGTGATCGCCCGCGCCGCTAGGCTTATAGAGCGCAACTTCCTCCACGACGAAATCTTTTGAGTTCTGCGCAAAACGCGCTTCGATCGGCGAGTGAGAAAGAAAAAAACCTCTTTTTTGCATAATAATAACGCCCTTCAAAAGACGAAGTTTAATCAAAACAGCCCTAAAGAGCCGCGATTTTTATCTTTTAGCGGATCGATAATGACCTTTTTTGTATGATCGCGCATCTGTTTGGCGAGGAGCGTCTTTGCGTTTTCTGCTTTTGGTTTTTTTAGCGGCGCGCTTGCTGTTTGGAGCGTCAGAGATCGCGCAAATATGGTCTAACGACGAGATTAAAGCGCACGAAACGGGCGAGTTTTTGCGTTTTAGCCTCTATAAATTAGAGGGCAATGAGACTGGATCGACGCTTCTTGTCGTAGGCGGCGTGCATGGCGACGAACCGGGCGGCTATTTCGCGCCCGCGCTTTTGGCGACCCGTTATAAGATCAAAAAAGGCGCGGTGTGGGTAACGCCGAATCTAAACGCGGAAAGCATAGCGCGCTCGAGGCGCGGAGCGTTCGGGGATATGAACCGAAAATTCGCCAACATTGCCGAAAGCGATCGCGATTACGATATGGTACGCGAAATTAAAAAGATCGTTCTTGATCCGCAAGTCGATCTGATCTTAAATCTTCACGACGGACACGGATTTTATCGCGAGCGGTGGGAAAGCTCCATTTTTAACCCTAGAGCGTGGGGGCAAACGTTAGTAATCGATCAAAAAACGCTTGCAGACGTTAAGTTTGGAAATATGGACGCGATCGCAAAAAAAGTAACGGATAAAATGAGCGCTTCGCTGGCGCAAGAACACCACTTTTTTCGCGTTAAAAATACCGAAACTCGCTACAAAGACGAAGAGATGCAAAAGTCTCTTACTTACTTCGCCGTTACAAATCTAAAACCGGCGTTTGGGCAGGAGACGAGCAAAAATATCGATTCTCTCGCTCAAAAGGTAGAGTATCATCTGCGGTCAATCGAAGAGTTTATGAACGTTATGGGGATCGAATACGAGCGCGATTTTGAATTATCTATTAACGGGGTTCAAGAGGCGCTAAACCATAGCGGAACGCTAAAAATCAACGGCAAGATCAGCTTTGAATTAACGGAGCTTAGAAATATCTTACGTTTTGTTCCGCTACAGGGCGATATGAAGGATCGATTCGTATTTAATAATCCGCTCGGCGCGATGAAAAAGATCGACGATCGCTACGATATTTATATCGGCAATAAACGTATCAGCTCGCTATACCCGCAATTTTTTGCCTATGATTGTAAGCTAGATAAGGTTACGATAGCAATCGACGGAGAAAATAAGGAGGTCGCGATCGGAGAAACCTTCGCGTTAAAAGATAGTTTTAGCGTCTTAGCAGTCGATAATATCCGCGTTAATGTGATCGGCTTTTCCAAAAAAGGGGTTTCAGACGAAAGCGCTGTAACAATCCGTAAAAAAGATATGGTTTCGCGCTTTAGCGAAGACGTGCGCGGGTTAATCTACCGCGTGGAGTTTTATAGCGAAAAAAACTTTTGCGGAATGATCAACGCGAAGTTTATTAAATAATTTTAGCCTCTCGAAATCGATGAAAAAGTTAAGCGCTACGGAATGGATAGATACATATCTAAAAGAGCTAACGGCGCTTACCGATCGGAGCTTTGATAAATTAAACGCGGAGTATCCCGATTTTGCGATCTATACGGTTTTGATCGCAATCGATCTTGAGAAAGGCGTTAGCTCGATCGGTTTCGACGATCTGGAAAATTCGCTGATTATATGCGACTGGCTTACACGCAAAAGACGAAGCGGATCGAAACGAAACGAGAACCTATAACCCAAAAGAACTTTTATTAAAAGACTACGATACTATGAAGCATTTAGTAGTCGCGCTAAACGATCCCGCGCTTTCTTTAGCGTTGCATATTAAGAAAAGAGCGTTAGATTTTAAGCTATGCAAAAACGCTAAACTAGTATTAGAGTTTAAGCAGTTTGCCTTAGGCAGATTTATCTATGATATTTACGAAAATCCCTCCTCCTCGTTATTTGGCGTTCTTAAAACGATATTTATTATATCCTCGTCGACGTATCTGCTATACAAATTAAGCGTAATTGAAATTCTATTAGTTATCGCTTTACTCCTAGCGATAAATCTCTAATAGCGAGTTCTATCGCGGTTATTCGCCAAACAAAGAAGGAATTTGTGGAGCGGCTTTTTTAAGATCGTCGGGGCTAAATCCGTTCAGATACGCGACGGTAAAGTTTTGGGGAAAATCAAGACGATCGTTTGGAATATAGAGCTTTGCCCAAGGGGCGACGCGACGTATAAAAGCGATCGCCTCGTTCGCCTCTTTTTCGTTTGCGCGATCGTAGATTAACAGCCTTTCGCCCTGCGCTATAGAATCGATCTTAAAACGTTCGAGTTCAAGAGCGCGATCGAAGCGCGTCTGCAATCCAAACCTCTGCGCAAAGCCAATAGTCGCCGATAGCTCTGTCAGAAAAAGCGATGGTAGCGCAAGCGAAATCAATTGATTTTCATAAAGGATCGTCGTTTTTAGGATCGTTTCTTCGACAACCTCGATTTGCGGCGGCGCGTTTTCCAAAGCGAACGGCTCGATCGCGATTGCGGCTTCGAGTAATTCTACGTTTTCTTGGCAGACAAAAAGCGGCGAAAACTCTTTATCGCGGTTAAGCTCTTCGATCGCCTCTTGGCAAGCGGGGTTGACGATTAGGCGTTTGTCCGCGATTACGCTTTTTGCGATCGCGGCGGATATTTTCGAGGCGCGAAAAACGGCGATATTACGCTCGATCAAAAGATAACGCGCTATAGAAAGCAAAGCGCGGTTCATATCATCAACCGCGATCCACGCTATTTCGCTATCTCCTAGCTGAACGTTATGCGCGAAAACGATAGCGAAAGCTCCGTTTGCGATCGCCGCGTTTATAGCGTTCTCGTCGCCGTTATGAAAATAACAGTCGCCGCGCCGCGTCGTCTTAGGCGAAAAGCTAAACCCTTCAATTTGGCTGATCGACGGATCGTTTAGCAGTCTGCCGCGAGTCGCCTCCGCAAGCGAGGCGATCGTCATTTGATCGGCGAACCGTCGAGCGCCGCGCTTTCGGGTCGCGCAAGCCGCAAGCCGCTTTGATCTTTAATTGCCAAAACCATTCCGCAACTATCGATTCCCATCAATTTTGCGGGTTTTAGATTAGCGACGACGCAAACCTGCGTTCCTATAAGCGCTTCAGGCTCGTAAAACTCGCCGATTCCAGCTACAATCTGACGCGGTTTGCCTTCGCCAAGATTGACTTGTAAAAGCAGAAGTTTGGCGCTTTTTTCCACCTTTTTCGCTTCAATCACGGTTCCTACTTTTAACTCTACTTTCGCAAACTCGTCGATGCCTATAAGATTGGATTTTCCCTCGTTCGCGCCCGCTTCGCTCGCGTTTGGTTCGTTAAGAAGCGGCGCTTCGATTCGCGCAAAAAGCGGCTCGATCTTTGTAAGCGAAAAAGAGGCTATCCAACCGCCCTGCTCTATCAACGATTTTCGCGTGGGCGCGTCGATCGCCACGCCCAAAGCCAAAGCGATCTCGTCGCATTTTTTGGGCATAATCGGCGCTAAAAGCAATGCGCCTTTCGCAAGCAAATTGGCGATAAAAACTAAAAGCTCCGCAACCTGATCGCCTTGATTTGCTTTTATCTTTTCCCAAGGCTTGAAATCGGTGATTGTCTTATTGCCGATCACAAAGATTTTCCATAACTCCTCTAAATAGCGGTGCAACTGCATAGCCTCAAAAAGCGGATCAAGAGAGGATACGATAGCGTCGATCGCTTTTTTCTCCTCGCCAAAACGCGGCAGATTGACCGCCTTGATATTAAGCGCGAAATATTTTTCCGCCATTCCGAGCAGTCGGTTTAACAGATTTCCCAGATCGTTGGCAAGATCGGAGTTTATGCGATCGATTAGCGCCTTTTGTCCAAAATCGCCGTCTTGCCCAAACGGCACGTCGCGGAGCAAAAAGTATCTAAACGGCTCCAGCCCGTAAGCGTCCGCGACCTCGATCGGATTGATCACGTTGCCTTTGGATTTGCTCATCTTCGCGCCGTCGCGAGTCCACCAGCCGTGCGCCGCGATTCGTTTCGGCAGAGGCAGATCGAGGCTCGTCAAAAACGCGATCCAATAGACGGCGTGAAAGCGCAAAATATCCTTGCCGATCACGTGCGTCGTTTCCGACCAAAAGCGCATATTTTTCTCGTCGCCGCTCCAGCCAAGCGCGGTGAGATAATTCATCAGCGCGTCAAGCCAAACGTAAATAACGTGTTTTGGATCGTTGGCGCTTTTTGGCAGTTTAATGCCCCATTCAAAGGTTGTCCGCGTGATCGACAAGTCCTCTAAACCGCTTTCCACAAAACGAACCACCTCGTTGCGCCGCGATTTAGGCAAGATCAGATTTTCGTCGCTCGCGTACCATTTAAGTAGCCGATCTTGATAGGCGCTCATTCTGAAAAAGTAGTTTTCTTCTTTAAGTAGCGTCGTAGGCTTACCGCAATCTGGGCATGCGCCCCCTTCTAAGAGTTGCGAATCGCTCCAAAAAGTTTCGCACGAAACGCAATATCGCCCCTCGAACTCGCCCTTATAAATATCGCCTTTTTTTAGCATAATCTCAAAGGCTTTTTGCACGCCAAGCTCGTGATCTGGATCGGTCGTGCGGATAAAGCGGTTATAGGTAATCTCAAAGCGATCCCACAGCCGCCTAAACTCGCCGCTGATCTTATCGGCGTAAGCCTTCGGCGTTTCGTTTTTCGCCCTCGCCGCCTGCTCGATCTTCTGCCCATGTTCGTCCGTGCCGGTTAAAAAGTAGGTATCTAGCCCTTTTAACCGAGCGTTTCGCGCCAAAACGTCGCAGACAATCGTCGAATAGGCGTGTCCGATATGCGGAATATCATTAACGTAGTAGATTGGACTTGTAACGTAAAACCGATCGCTCATTTCTCGCCTTTTGCAATAGTTGCCGCGATTTTACAATAACGAAGCCAAAATCGCCGTAAACGCTTTCCCAACGTTTTCGCTTTTACCGAAGCGATAAACGCGGCGCGGAAACGACCAAAGATCGATTACGCTTTTAAAGGCGCGACGCTTACGATCGTCGGCGCGTCGTATCTTAGCAGCGAAATTTTTAACCGTTTCAAGCCGCCTTTTGGTTTAGACGTTAAAATGGTTTAATACATGCCATTGTTGCGGAAGTTTAGAGAAAAACCGCCATAATTTGGTCTTGTCTTGAACCTAAATTAAAATGCGGTTCCAACAATGCGGCAATCCTTTCGTTTGTTTGGCAAAATCTGCAACTACGTCATTCCCGCGACGGAGCGATAGCTTCCGCAGGAAGCGTCCATCGCGAAGGAAGGCGGGGGAATCCAAACCAAAACTTACGGCATTTAAGTAAGCGATCGGATTATGATAGGCAAAATACGCACGCTTCACGTATTTGGATTCCCGCCTTCCTCCGCAATATACGGCTGGAGACAGCCTAGCGCTCCGTCGCGGGAATGACTGCTATTGTTGATTTTGCTAGTAAATGCGCAAGATTTCTGAATACGTTGTCTTTTTTTTGTTTGAATCGTCGCGCTTGGAAAACTACCTTAAACAAAGCAAAGTCCACATTTATAGTCATTCCCGCGTAGGCGGGAATCCAAAAAGATCAAACTGTATGCCAAAAACTTACGCATTTACCAGCAAAACCGTCGTCCTCTGTCATTCCCGCGCGGAGCGATAGCCTCGCTTTTGGAGGCGTAAATCGCGGAGGAAGGCGGGAATCCAAACCAAGATTTACGGCATTTAAGTCCGCGATCGGATTATGATAGGCAAAATACGCACGGCTTCCTCCGCGCCTTACGCTCCTCCATTCCATTGCGGAGCGGGCGCTACGCCGTATTTGGATTCCCGCCTTCCTCCGCGATTTACGCGCGGATACGCGCTATCGCTCCGTCGCGGGAATGACGAGATCGGACGCGCTACGCTAAAGTCGCGGGAATCCAAACCAAATGAAGTTCGCAACCTCAATCAGTCCCAATCAAGCCGTTATTACCGCTCGCTATTATCGTCTTAATCAACCCGTTATTATCGTCCCAGCCTATACGCTTAAAGGCTAGAACTACGAAACGGCTTGGCTAACTCAACCAAGCCGTTACTACGCAAACAAAGAAGTAACCAAATGAAGTTCGCAACCTCAATCAGTTCCAACCAAGCCGTTATTATCGTCTTAATCAACCCGTTACTACCGTCCTAACCTATACGGCATATAACTTTTCTTAGAGTCGTCTTCGTAATGTCGTCCGTCGTCTCTCTCGCCTACGCCTCCCCATCCGTCCGTAACGGGCGCAAGAAACTCTATAACGCCGCAAGGGTGTTCAAAGCAACCTCTGCGGGTTCCTACTTCCAAAGGTTCTACTTTATTATAACCGCCGCTTTTACCAAACGGGTGATGCCACAGATACGAAGGTATATCTAAGTGCGAGATAAATCTGCGAGGTCTAGGCTTGGTTGCGGCATAGTCAAACTTCGCTACGTCGCCGTTAAGCATATTAGGTTTATTCACAGTCCCATCTCCAAAATCAGAGCTTATCGTCCCTTTCGTATCGCCGTCGGTATAACTGCTAATATCAAACGGCTTGACTCGCGGTATGTTATACCAACCCACGCTAGAGGCTAAAGCGCTTGGATTGTTAAAGAGACTTCTAACGCCTTCGTTACTTCCGTTATTATTACTAAAGTAATCAATAACGTAGCTAACGTTCGCCTCGTTAGCTTCTGTGCTAACGTCTCCTAGATGCGCCCTACCATAGATAAAGTCGATCTGTTTGAAGCCGTCGGCTACGGCTAATTTTTCAGTCCATGCGGCGCTTCCCGTAACTTTATTATTGTCCTTTTCAGTTAACGTAAGGTTAAAGTCTGGATTAGCGTCTTTGGCTTTCATAAACAATACGGGCATTGGCGTATTAAGATCGCGTCCAAAGTTAAAGAGGTATTTAAGCTCTTTCGCCTCGCCTTTTTTCCATACGCTAGAAGGGGTAATAGCTCCAGTCGTTGCGTTAGCCTCGTCCCAATAGCCGCCCCAAAGAGCGCCTATGACTTCGGAAGGCATATCGTTTTCATTGGAACCCATAAAGCCCATATCGTGCGTAATCTCTTTGCTGTAGTTGCCCTCCTCGTATAGATCGGTAACGGCGCCTTTAGCGTTTAACGCTTCGGCGTTAATCTCTACGATCGCAAACTGCCTATGACTATTAAGAGGGCTTGCGGATAGATTTACTTCGTCGAAATTGGCGTAATAAACAAATGAAGAGTCCGTAGCGCCTCCCGAAGCGCTAGCGTATGTAAGAGCGCTCTTGATCGTCATCTTGGTTACGTTTAACTCGTAGGGGTCTATAACCACTTCGCCGATCTTATGTTTAACGACGCAACCTATCTTGCCCCAGTTGGCGTTTGTAGCTTTAGCGCCCGTGAAGTCGGGTAGCATAGAGTCGCTACCATCTACGCAGTCGTAGTTAGAGGCGTTCTGATCGACTATCGTCCATTCGTTATCCAACAGCCATAGCTCTATCTCTCCTACGTTGTCGTAACCTAACTTATGAAACCTCGCTTTCGTAGCGCCGCTAATATCCGCTATTCCCGTAAAGGATATATTAGCGTCCACTTTGGCGCTTACGTCGCCTATGCTAGGCTTCTTATCGATCGCTTGAACGCAAAGCCCGTCGTCCTCGAAGCAAGGCTGCGCTCCAGAAGCTCTTTTATAGCCTATCGTAGCCGAAGCGCTAAAGCCGTTTGGAAGAGGATTGATAGGAGGGTTAGCCAAAAGGTTAGCGGGATCGCCGTATAGCTTTCCAGAGATCAGCTTGCCCTCATATACCTCTCCTTCAAACGAAGGGCGCAGAGTAAAATAGGAAGCCGTAGACGGATTTGTATCGCAAACGCTCGGGTTTTCTTTCATTTGATCGATCGTCTTGCAATTAGAGGCTAAAACCTCTACGGATACCTCTGGAGAGGCGATAAAGTCGCCGCTCCAACTAAAGACGATAGGATCGGTTTTAAGGTTTTGGCTTCCGATAACGGAGGCGCATTTATAACCGTCATTCGTTTCGTCTGGAGCTAAAACTGGAGCGCTAGGATCGGCTCCGCTTATAGAGGAAGGTTTGTAGTATCTATAGTTATCCGCCGCGTTCGTCGAAGTTAAATCTTTGACCTTTAATTTGGCGCATAGCAAGCCCGTATATACCTCTATATCTGCGGGAGCGATCTTAATCTGTATATCGCCTCGATTTTCGCTCTTTTTAGTAACGGGGTCTAGGTAAGTTTGCTTCGCCATTTTGGTAAAGGTTGCGGGAGCGTCCTTTGCGGGATCGAGCGTAGCGTCCCAAGCGGAAGTTTGTTGAGGAACCAAGTCGCCTACGATCGGAACTGCAAAATAGCTATCTAAGCCTACGCAGGTGTAGCTTTGGTGGGTGTACATATTGTAACCTCCATACGCCGCGACAGGCGCGTCGTTGCAACTTAGAACCATGCCGTTGTCGGAAGCGCCTTCTGTGCCAAAACGATAGGATAACCATGTCTTCGGGTTATAGTCGCCGTTTGGTTCTGTGGCGCCGCCAGTCGCTCTATTGTCGCAAAACCTATCGGCAATCCACCACGTATCAGGCAACCTTTTCCCCTCTAAGCCGTCCATTCTTTGCATCATTTCGTTGATTTGAGCGCCAACGTCGGTAGAAATATCA
>JAISRI010000008.1 GCA_031273735.1 Helicobacteraceae bacterium | reverse complement strand
ATGACCGCCGAAAGCAATATGGAGCTTGCGAAAAATCTTAACGCGCAAGGCTTTATAGGCAAAACCAACCCTAAAGAGGTTTCGCGTTATCTGCAAATGTTTCTTGGCAGATAACTCATAAATCATTCTCGCGTCCCTTCTCGCCATTTCCGTATGGGCGGGAATTGTCCAACCCAATCATTTCATTGACGCTTTTATTAAAGCAATAAGCTGATCGCGCTCAAAGCGATACGCAAGATAAAAGCGTTAATGAAAGAAAACAAAAAAGATTGATCTCTTTGATCAATCTAAAAGAAAGGATTGACTTGTACAGGAATGACGGGAAAAAGGCGCTTCGCTCCATAATATTGAAAAGGCAAATCGCGCACTATTAAGGCGTTTTATTTCATCGACTCTTTTTTGGTAGAGTTCTGTATGCCAATTTATGTGGCTGAAATAATCTTCCACTAAATACTTTAGCGTTTTTCGTTCATTGCCTATTTCCCATATATGTTTTTGGCTCTCGTCGTCTATATTTTTAATAATATGAAGTAAAAAATAGTTATATTCCTTCCATAGGTTTATTAGGTTGATCGCATTATATCCGCCGATTTTTGTCGCGTTTTTCCAACTTTCCGCCTCATATAGCGGAAAACTGATCTTTGCTTCCAATTGAAGTCTGATAAACCTTTGATGATTGTTTGAAGCGGAATCGATAAGATGGGATACCATCTCTTTTAACGTCCAACGATCCGCGCTTAATTTAATATCGGCGATCTCTATGTTTTCTTGCATAATCTTATGAAAGCCGTCTATCAATTTTTCGTATTCGCCTATGTTAAAAGCCATATTTTTCTCCCTCTGTCGACATCGATAAAAACATGTTAGCAAAAATCGGCTTAGCTAAAAGCCAAGTATCTCACTCGATAATAGATACTTTTAACTCTCTGGAATCAAAGCGCCCGCGATCGTCGATCGCGCGAACGGTAAAACGCCCGTTTTTTTTAGGTTCCCACGACAAAAGTTCGCCTTTTTTCGCTACGCCGATAAACTCGTCGTCTATAAACCAATAGAGATAGTGCGCGTCCGCGTCGCTTGTAGCCGAGAAAATCACGCTCCGCTCGTCCGGTTTGGAGAGCCGAATCGCGTAGTTTGCGTTGGCAAGCGGCGAGCTAATCGACGGCGCAACGCCCGCAATCAGGCGGTTGCGGCAACGGCTCGTATCGGGCGGTTCTCGTTTGGGCAAACCAGCTCGTCGAAATAGCGCGAGAATATCCGAAGAGTAAAACTCGTAAATCTTCATTTGCGCGTTTGCGGTATCCTCGCCCGCGCATAGCGGTTGTTTCGTGGTTTTGTCGATCCATACGGGGCGATAGACCGTATCGACTTTAATCGGCGAAACGCCCGGTATAAACCACGTTTTGGCGCGTCTTTTACACCAGATCGTAGCTAGATCGCCGCTAGACAAACAGATCTCGACGCGCTTAATCGTAGAGGGGGCGACGCGATTTGGATCGCGCAAAGACCGAGTCGATTTGAGCGATCTTGAGATCGTAAAAAAAAGCGGCGCGGCGCTTACCGCGCCGACAAGCGCGGGATTTGGCTTGTTATCGAACGAACCTAGCCATACGACAAGCGCGTATTGTCCGATCAGTCCTACGCACCAAGCGTCTCTAAAACCCCGCGAGGTTCCCGTTTTCCAATAGATTGGCAGCGCGTCGGATTCGGCGACGATCCCGTCGATTCGCGGCGCGGAAGATAGCATATCAAGAACGATAAAACTCGCCTCGCGGCTAAGTAGCCTTTCGCCGATCTCCAAAGGCTGATCCATTCGGCTTCGCGTTTCGCTTAAAACGCCGCCGTTTGCTAGTAGAGCGTAGAGTTTGGCTACTTCAAGAGGAGTAACCTCGCCGCCGCCAAGCGTCAAAGCAAGCCCGTAGTGTTGTTCGCTCGCCATTTTGCTGATTTTAGCGCGTTTCAAAAACTCGTAAAAGTTGGGCGACGTCAATTTGCTCGATAGATAGACGGCGGGGATATTGCGGCTTTTTACTAGCGCTTGCTGGGCGCTAAGAGGACCCATAAAACCGCCGTCAAAGTTTTCAGGCTCATAAACGCCGAAAGCGGAGGGAACGTCTTTTAGCACGGTTTGCGGGTGGATCAGCCCTTGATCGATCGCTAGCGCGTAGATAAAAGGTTTCAGAGCGCTCCCCGGCGATCGCTTTGCGGCAAAGCCGTTGTTCTGCCCGCCGATAGCGGCGCTAAAATAATCCGCCGATCCTACAGCCGCAACGACGCGCATATCGGCGGTATCGACCAAAACCGCCGCCGCGTTATCGACGCCTCGATAGGCGTTTTGACGAATGTGGTTTTTAATATGCGTTTCTAATAACGTCTGAATGTTTAGATCGATCGTCGTATGAACGACCTCCGGCGATCTGCCCGCGACGTAATCTTCTTGCGCGAGAAATTCGATAAAGTGCGGGGCGCGAAAGGGAAGATTTTCGATCTGCCTTAGTTTGAAAGGCAGGGCGAATAGCGCCGCTTCCTCGTCGTCGATATTAAACTTTTTGCGGTAGTTATTGAAAAGTTCGTTTCTTGCCGTAAAGAGTTTTTCGCCTACAAAGCTCGTGTTTTTATCGATTCTTATCGTAGGCGATTGCGGAAGCACGGCTAACGTCAGCGCTTCGGTTAGGGCAAGTTTTTTCGGCGGTTTGTCAAAGTAGATCAGGCTTGCCGCGCCTACGCCCTCGATGTTTCGCCCGTAAGGCGCGTAGTTTAGATAGGCTTCCAAAATCTCTTTTTTCGAGTAGTTTAGTTCTAGCCAAAAAGCGCGGGCGATCTGCTCGAGTTTGCCGCCGATAGAGCGGGTGTCGAGTTTGTGGCGCATTCGGACAAGCTGCATAGTCAGCGTCGATCCGCCTTGCCTCGATCCTTGCGAAACGTAAGTTATCCAACCGCCGCGAATTAAGCTAAAAGGATTAAAACCCAAGTGATAGTAAAAGTAGCGATCTTCGCGCAATAACGTCGCTTCGATCAGATTTTCGTCGATCTGATCTAAAGCCGTCCAAACGCGAAAACGCTCGTCTTTGGCTAGGCTTAGGCGCAAAAGCGCGCCGTTTCGATCGTAATAGACGGTTGAAAAGAGCAGATCGTCTTTTAACGGCGGGCTAGGAAACAATCGCGGAACATAGACGATCGCAACTGCGATCGCTACGATTACCGCGATATTTTCTAAAAGAGCTTTAAACCTCGCGATCCTCACTCCGCAGGTTTAACCTTAATTTTGCCGCCGCCTAGCCCCAACGCTTGTATTTCGCGATCATACATAGCTTCGACAAAGATCGGCGCGGTTTCAAAAACGCCCGAATTAGTCGCCTTGATCCGATAGGTAAAAGTGGAGGTTTCGCGGCTGATTGCGCCGTAGATCAAAGCGCGATCTTCTCTTGCGTCGGAATACGCCAAATCAAAGTTACTCACGCTTGTCGCAAAGGGCGAAACATAGCCGTATTGTCCTTCCTCTTCGTAGTCGCCGTCGTCTTCTTCGTCCTCGTAGTCGCCTTCGTCGTCCTCTTCGTTTGACGCGGCGGGTTTATTTGCGTCGATCGGAACAATCTCAAAGCCGCCAGGCAACAGATCGATGATCGCCGCGTCGCTCACCGACTGCGATCCTAACGCTTTAACGCGGATTGTTACGTTGATCGTATCGCCCACAGTTATCTCTTTGGCGGGTTTGCCCTCCGCGTTCGTATATTCGCGGTAAATCTCCAGCCCTTTTTTGATCGGCTCTTTAGGCAGAGTTCGCTCGTATCCGTCTTGCGTAACGACATACCACGCGCTTGCCCCGCCGTTTTTGAAGATGATCTCCGCGTCGTCGTTCGTAAAGCCGCCCGAAACGATCAAACCTTGCGCTTGACCGATATTGCGCGTCGCATTCGCTTTCGTTTTCGCCGTGATCGACAACTCTTCGCCGCTTGCCGAAACGGACGCGCCGAAGCTATCCAACGCCAGCGCGCTATACGACGCGGAAACGGTCGTATAGCGGTTGTTTCGCATAGCCAAGACGATATTCTCCAGCGCTTGGGGCGGAATGTTCGCCGCTTTGTCGGGAAAGTGTTTGCTTAATAGGTAAATCGCCGTCGAGCTAACCACGAGCGGATCGTAGTAGTTTCGCGACCACCACGAAGCGCTATAAGCGCGCGCCAACTCGTTCCACTGCTTTTTGATCAACGCTTCGGCTTCTTTGTCCATCTTTAGCAACTTATAGGTAGAAGCAAGATACAACGCCGCGGGATCGTTTTCATAGGAATCGGCGTAGTGAAGTTTCAGCGCGTTAAGCGTCGAGTTAAGCTGGCTCGTCGTTACTTGCCCTTGCCTCGTCAAGAGGTAGATCGCATAGGCGCGTAGCCGTAGCCCATATAAATCCTCGATCGAGTTGTCCGCCGCAAGTTTCGACAAGTAGTTGTTTAGACTTCTAAATAAGCTCTCAGGGACGTTTTTGCCGCGCTCTTTGGCTTCGATCAGGTAGTTTGCCGCATAGACGCTGACAAACATATCGCCGCTATACGTCGCTTGCCACAAGCCGATCGCGCCTCTGGAGTTTTGACGCGATTGCAAAATCGCTCCCACCTGCGCTAGTTTTAAGTCGGCTTTAGCGCCGCCGAGAGCGTTTTGGTAAGGCTCGGTTACTAAAGCGGCGAACGCGGCGCTTACGAGTTGTTCGGAGCATAGGTGCGGATAGTTGTCTAAATAGCTTGTAAGCGCGTTTGAAAGGATCAACGGCGATCTTGAAACAAAGGCGTTTCTTTGCGCGAAAGCGTCGTAAAGATTGCGATCGTTTTTCACGCTCTCTTCGCTCGATCCCATTCGTTTCATCGCGCTTGCCGATCTAAGAGGGACAAGCGGGCGCACGGAAGTCGTGGCGGTTCTCTGCGCCGAATATGTTTTCGCGCCGCTTGTATAGGAGGCTTTGAAAGTCAATTCCGCGCCGCCCAAAACCTCTGCGGCTTTGACTTTGAACGTTGCGAAAGTCTCTCTTTGCGGCGCTAGGTTGATTACAATCTCTTTATCGCCAACAATCTCTAGGTTCTTATTAGAAGAGGCGGTAAGTTTTATAGCGATCGCCTCGCCTTCGGGCAGATCGTCAATGTTGTTCGATAGCCCTACCGTAACGTCAAACTCGTCGCCCGGAGCCGCCGCAAAAGGAGCGTTTGGAGTTAGAACAAAGTCGTCGCGCACGATCGTTTGCGTTTGCGCCACGCCGATCTTGCCTGCGGAGACGACTAGCGCCATTATGCGTAACTTGCCGTTAAAGTAATCGGGCGTTTTCCATTCAAAACTCTTTTCGCCGTCGATCTCGACAACCCCGCTCCAAAACGCGACAGGTTTTTCTACCTTGCGCTTAAAGGGATTAAGTTGCCTGTTTGCGATTCTATCCGCCGCGCTTATATCGTCGTCGCCGCTTGGTTGCGCCGCGAGTTTTTGAAAGCGGCTGAACTCTGGCAGGATCAGATCGAGGATTTGCAGGCTATCCACGCCCAACATTTTCTTTTGAAAGAAGAAGTTTAACGGGTTGTTAAAGCTGTATCCCGCCGCTTGCAGTATGCCTTCGTCTACGCCGAAAACAATGGCTTTTTGCCTGCCCTCGCTCGTTAATTTCACCGCGATCGTATCCGCGGGTTTAACGAGCTTTGGCGCGTCGAGTCTCGTTTCCGCCGTCTTGTCGCTTAAAGAGACTTTGAAAGGAGCGACCGCGTAGCTTAGCGGGCTGATAAAAATTTCGTCGCTGTCGTAATCGCGGACGAATTGCACGGTAACGTAGCCGTTGCCGACGAGATCGGCGGGGACTCTGATCGTTTGAATCGCGTTTGTCGTCAAGGTTTTGAACCATTTTGCGGCGTAAACTTTGTCTTTTTCGATCGTGATTAGCCCGCTTCCAATATACGGCGCGCCGATAGAAATTTCGATCTCTTCGCCGTTTTTATACTCGCTCTTTGATAGTTTCAGATCAAGCTCGGCGTTCTTCTCTTTGGAGCGATCGAGATTAGCGTCTCCGGCAATCGTATAGTAGGTTTTATAAAGAACGTCGCCGTTTTTATTTTTAACCAACAACTGATAACCGCCCGGTTTAGATGCGTCGATCTTATAATCTACGCCGTTTATGCCGATCGCGAAAGGTTTATCTCCAAGCGACTTTTCAACAAGTTTAGATTGATACTTATAAACGCCGCTATCTTGCAACGTCAAGACGGAAATATACTTATGCTCCAAAATCTCTAGGCTTAAATCGTTAAGCGCGATCTTCTCGAGTTTTGGATCAATCGCCGCGAAGTTTATCGATCGCGCCGTGTTTTTCTTGATAAAGCCTAAATCGCCGTCGGCTTTCGCGCCCACAAGATAGTCGTTGGGAGAGACGATCGCGCTCGCGCTCGCCGTTACGCTTCTGCCCGCGCCTTGCTCGAAAGCCTCCACAATCAACGCCATTTGATAGCTTGCGCGGCTATGCTCCTCGTTGATTAGCGGGATCGTCGCTTCGCCTTTTTCGTCGGTTTTTGTCTCTTCTAGCGTAAATTCAAAACTGTTTTTCGCCGCCAAAGAATCGTAGAAACTATAACCCTGGTGTTCTTTGAAACTAAACGCCGTCGGATTTAACGAGGTTCTTGAAGCGATCCTGCGGTTTTCGGCGGGCGTTCCAAAGAGGTTTTCAACCTTAACTAACGCTTGCAATTCGTCGGGCTTAAACCAACCTTTTTTACCGCTAGGAAGCAACCGTAAATTGACCTTTGTTTTATCGGGTTCAAACTCTCTAAACGCGATCTGCGTCGATCCCAAAAAGACGCCCGCTTTTGTCCGATCGGAGTAGTTTTTGGCGATATAAAGTTGTATCTGCCAATTACCCGTAGGCGCGTCGTCGGAGGTTTGAAAATTGATCTCGTTTAGCCCCGTTTCGTCTAGCCTAAAATCTCTTTGCGCGTAAAGCTGTCCTCTCGCGTCGTAGATATACGCTTCGATCGGCAAACCGCTAATCGGCGTATTCCAATTATTCGCGCGGACGATCGTTCCTATATGCGCCTCTTCGCCCGGGCGATACAATCCGCGATCGCTAAATAAATGCGCGCTTAATTTGCTTTCGCTAAGAGAGTATGACGCGCCGCCTACTTCGAAGCGCGAGTAATCCAAATAGCGATCGGAGAAGTTATAAGAGCGAAACGGCAAAAACGTCGCGTCGTCGTCTTTTTGCGCTAGATATAAAACAGGCTCTTTTTCGTAAGAAAGCCCGTTAAGGCTAGGAAGCCGCGCTTGCCCGTTCGCGTTGGTAGTCGCGCTTGCTATGCTTGTTCCGTTTCGCGCCAAAACCGAAACTTTTACGCCCTCGATCGGCGCGCCCTCTTTGATCGCCTGAACAAAGACGTCGCTAGAGCCGTCGATCGAACGTTTCGCGATAATCGCCATATCGGATACGATCGCAAGCCGCTGAGCGCCGCTATCGGCGCTTTCCGTCGTATCTTTGTCGGGGTTCCACGCGGAAAGCGTTAAGAGGAAAACGCCTCTAGTCTCTTTGTCGCCCTGCGCGATATAAGGAGAAAGATCGATCCCGTCGTAGATCACTTTGCCGCTAGAACTTTGCGGTAGCCGTTTTTTATGGATAAAATGTTCGGTAAAGTAATCGGCGTTGCTAAATCCATACGCTTGAAAGCTGTAGTCGTATTCTCGATTGTAGCGATCGTAGCCGCGCCCTCCGAAATTGATAAAATGGTGCAACTGCGAGGGAACGACTCGCCGAATATCAAGCTGAAGTCCCGCCGCGTTTCGCGTAGCCACGGCGATCTTCTTTTCGCCTTTCAAAGAGAGCAGAACGCCGTCGCTCGCAAAACGCAAAGTTTTGGGATATTGCGGAACGTTTAGCACCCAGCGCGTCGCCTCTTTTGCTTTGTAGCCGCCAATCGTTTCGATATTCTTGCCGATAGTAAGATAGATATACTCATTTGGCGTAGCTTTATATTTGAAGCTGACTAGCTCTTGCGCGCCGCCGTCTGTTTCGTCCGGTTTTAGCGTAAGCGGGCGCGAGAGAGCTAAAATCTCGTCGGTTATATCGTCGTTCGCGCTCCACCTATGGTTAAGTCGTATGGTTCCTCCGATCAGCTTGTCTTTAGGCAAAATCCAAGCGTTGATCTCTTTGGCTATTTTTTTAGGATCGACGCCGTCGACAAGCGAAAGCGCCAAAACCTGTTCTTGCTCGTCGTTTTCGCCTTCGACAAGCGTTAAAAAGGCGTTCTGCACGATTTGGCGGTAGGCGCTAGGAACGTTCTGCGAAACGTTTTTCGCCGCGCTTGTCGGTTTGCCGCCGAGCGAGGATTTCACGCCTTCGCCCACAAGCAAAACCATCGCGCTATCCACTTCGGGGAACTTGACAAACTCGCTTCTAACCCAAGCGCGTAGTTTTTTATCGTCGTATTTGACGGCGAATTTATACGTTTTAGGCGCGATCTTGTATTTATCGGGCGCTTGCAACTGCATAGAAAGCGCCTTTTCAAAACTAGACGGATCGACGGGATAATCAAAACTTACGC
>JAISRI010000109.1 GCA_031273735.1 Helicobacteraceae bacterium | reverse complement strand
GCGCAAATTCGCGCGCTAAAAACTCGCCCGTGTAACTGCCCGTTTTTTTGTAGCGGCTTGCAATCTCGCTGGGCGTTCCGCTATCTACTAGCCGTCCGCCGCCGCGCCCTCCTTCGGGACCAAGATCGATAATCCAATCGGCGTTTTTAATCACGTCTAAATTATGTTCGATCACGATCGCGCTGTTGCCTAAATCTACTAAATGTTGCAATACGGCGACAAGTTTATCCACGTCGGCAAAATGTAAACCCGTCGTAGGCTCGTCGAGAATATAAAGCGTTTGTCCCGTGTCGGTTCTTGAAAGCTCTTTGCTTAACTTGATTCTCTGAGCCTCGCCGCCCGAAAGCGTAACCGCGTTTTGCCCAAGCAAAATATATCCTAATCCAACGTTTTGCAAAGTCTGTAACTTCTGCGCGATCTTTTGATGCGTGGCAAAAAAAACCGCCGCTTCATCTACGCTCATATTTAATACGTCGGCGATCGATTTTCCGCGATATTTTACTTCCAAAGTTTGCGCGTTATATCTACCTCCTTGACATACGTCGCATTTAACCATAATATCGGGCAAAAAGTGCATTTCGATCTTGATCTCTCCTTCGCCCTGACAACTCTCGCAACGTCCGCCTTTGACGTTAAAACTAAAACGGCTTGCTCCGTAACCGCGCAGTTTTGCCTCTTTTGTTTCGGTAAATACCGCGCGAATATCGTCCATCATACCCGTATATGTCGCGGGTATGCTTCGCGGCGTGCGTCCGATCGGCGATTGATCGAGATATATTACCTTGTCTAGGCGCTCCATTCCGTCGATTGTTACGCCCTGAATTTTTTTGACTTTGTGCGCGTGATTTAATAACTCTTGCGCTACGGGCAAAAGCGTTTGCAGGATTAGCGAACTTTTGCCGCTTCCGCTGACTCCCGTAACAACGGTAAAAGAGCCGAGAGGAATCTTTAACGATAAATCGTTAATGTTGTTTAACGTTACGTTTTTTATCTCTAACCAATCGGTTTGCGGGCGATTCTTCGCGCGATCGATCTTCTTGCGTCCCACAAGATAATCGCTCGTTAAAGTATTAGCGTTTTTTAATTCCTCCGCGTTACCCGCAAATAAAACTTCGCCTCCGTTTTTCCCCGCGCCCGGCCCAATATCGACGGCGAAATCCGCGCTCTCTATCGTTTCCTTGTCGTGTTCGACGACAATCACGCTATTGCCGCGATCGCGCAAACTTTTCAGAGTGCGAATTAGTTTGATCGTATCGCGCTCGTGCAAGCCGATACTCGGTTCGTCTAAAACGTACATCACTCCCGTTAGACCGCTGCCGATCTGACTCGCAATTCGGATTCGCTGGCTCTCGCCGCCGCTGATCGTCCTCGCGTCTCGCCCTAACGTTAGATAGCCCAAACCGACGTCGTTAAGAAAAAATAGCCGTTCGCGTATCTCTTTCAAAATTGGCGACGCGATCGTCTGTTGCTGTTCGCTTAGATAGCTAAAGCGTTTTTCGTCGCCATAAAAAGCGTAGCACTCTTCGATCGGCATTTCGATCGCTTCGCCGATTGTAATATCCGCTACCCTTACGGAAAGGCTTTCAGGTTTTAATCTGCGTCCGCCGCATACGTCGCACGGTTTTTCGATCATATATTCGCTAATCTCGCGCTCGTCCTTAAACATATCGTATGCCGCGTTTAACGCTCCGTTCCATTTTTTTTCGATCAGGTGATATTTCCAGTGAAATCTAACCTCTTCGATCGATCCGTGCATAATCGCTTTTTGATCGCGCTCGCTTAAGGTTTCAAAAGGAACTTTCGTATTGATATTTGCCTGTTCGCAAAAGGCGGTTAAAAATTTGTCGTAATAACTATTTTTGTAAAAAATGTTAACCGCTCCGTTTGCGATCGAATACATCGGCGATATAATCTTTTGCGCGTTGATCACAAAGCGCGAACCTAAGCCGTCGCATACGGGGCAAGCGCCTTTATGCGAGTTGAACGAAAAGGCGAGCGGCTCTAACGGCTCAAAGCTAATTTTACAATCGAAGCACGCCGAATGTTCAGAATAGTGATAGCGCTTTGCGCTTGCGATCTCTTCGGCGTTTTCTATCTCGATCTCCGCTTGCCCAAAGCTCTCTTTTAACGCCCGTTCTACCGCGCTTGCGATCCGATCGGCGTTTTCGGGTTTTACGACTATGCGATCGACGATCGCTTTAATCGTGTGCTTTTTATTTTTATCTAAAGTTATATCCTCGTCCAAACGCGCCGTTACGCCGTCGATCTGCGCTCTAACAAAACCTTTTTGACGCAAACTTTCAAGCTCGTCGTTAAAAGCTCCCTTCTTTTCTTTGACGATTGGCGCGATAATAATCGTTTTGCTGTTTTCAGGCAATTTTAATATCTGCTCTATAATGTCCGACGCGCTCATCTGGCTAATCGGTTTTCCGCAGAGATGGCAATGTTGAACTCCCACCCTTGTGTAAAGAAGGCGAAGGTAATCGTATATCTCCGTGATCGTTCCGACCGTCGATCGCGGATTTTTACTTGTCGTTTTTTGGTCGATCGCGATTGCTGGCGTGAGTCCTTCGATCTTATCTACGTCCGGCTTGCCCACTCGATCTAAAAACTGCCGCGCGTAACTTGAAAGGCTTTCGATATATCTTCTTTGTCCTTCGGCATAAAGCGTCTTAAACGCTAAAGTGCTTTTTCCGCTACCTGAAATACCAGTCATTACCACGAGTTTATTTTTAGGGATTTTTAGGCTGATATTTTTGAGATTATTCTCTCTAGCCCCGCGAATATCTATAAAGTCGTTCATATCTCGCCTTTTGCAATTTTGTAGATCATAACGACGATCATTAAAAGATAGGTCGCTACAACCAAATATTTATGGTTTTTTGCGCTTGTTTTAGAGGCGAGCCATATCCCGCCTCGCACTCCGCTAAGAGCGCCGATCGATAAGAACGCGCCTTTAGTAAAATCCACCATACCGCTTAACGCGTAAGCGGCAAACGCGCCGCTTCCTACAAATAGCGTAAAAAAGAGGCTGATCGCCACCGCGTTTTTAATCGACGTTCCAAGAAATCCTGTCATAATAGCGACTAACAAAAAGCCGCCGCCCACGCCTACCATTCCCGCATAAACGCCGACAAAAAGTCCCGACGCGAATAATAACCAGTGCGGGGGAAACTTTGCCTCTTTTTTTCCTTCGGCTTTCGCGCTCGCGATTCGTAAAAAGCCGATAATCAGCATAACAAGAAAGAAGATCGCCGCGAAATGCGCCGAAACTAATCCTAACAAAAGCGCGCCGATTGCCGCGCCCGTTACGCCGCCAAGCCCCAGCCAAAGATAGTCGCGCGGATCAAACATTCCGTTTCTTATATGCGCGTAACTGCCGTATACGGACGAAAAGGTCATCTGCATTGCCGATAGCGCGATCGCCGATTTGACGCCTTCGCCCAAAACGACGCAAAGCGGAACGACGATCAGCCCGCCGCCGATTCCGAAAAAACCCGAGAGAACGCCCGCCGTCGCGCCGACGATCAAAAATAGTAGATTTTCCATTTACCCGCCGATTTAATGCAAAAGCGCATATTATACTCGCTTTGCCAAAATCAGGATTATAAAATTGTAACAAACGCTTCCTCGCGCGATCGTCATTCCCGCGACGGTGCGATAGCTTCCGTAGGAAGCGTCCAACGCGGAGGAAGGCGGGAATCCAAATTAATGTCAAACGTATTCCAAAGTCTCGCGCATTTATCAATAAAATCGCCGTTTGCAGTCATTCCCGCGAAGGCGGGAATCCAAGCCAAGACTTACGGCATTTAAGTAAGCAATCGGATTATGATAATACAAAATACGCACGACGCAAAAGC
>JAISRI010000229.1 GCA_031273735.1 Helicobacteraceae bacterium | reverse complement strand
AGATCGCCCACGCCTATAACGCGATCGCCTAAAACGATCTGCGCGGTTCTAGCGGGTAATTTCGCGGCGGGATCGAGCGAAATAAGACGGGCGTTTAGGTTTTCCAACTCGCTTGCCTTTTGGCGTAAAACAAATCCGTAAGCGGTTTTTATTTGCGCCAAGAATTGAGCGGTTTCGGCGATACTTCGTTCGATTTTAGCAAGCGGGCTTAGCTGTTTTAACATTGTTTTTAGGTGGTTCAAATAGCCTTCTTGATTATTCAAAAACACGCGAAAACGATCGTCTATTCTCGCGTTTAGATCGTCGATTCGCAAGCGCTCCTCGTTCTGATCGGGCAGCAAAATCTCCATCGCGGCGCTTGGCGTGGGCGCGCGTTTATCAGCGACAAAATCGGCGATCGTAAAGTCGATCTCGTGTCCAATCGCGCTGACGATCGGCGTTGAAGCCTCGTAGATCGCTTTAGCTACGCCCTCGTCGTTAAAGCTCCAAAGATCTTCCATACTGCCGCCGCCTCGCGCGAGAATGATCGCGTCCGCGCCAAGTTTATCGGCGTAGGCGATCGAACGCGCGATCGCGCCGCTTGCCGCCTCGCCTTGAACGATTGTATTGACGCATATCAATCGAGTTAAAAGCCAACGCTTGTTAGCTACGCGGATCATATCTTGTAACGCCGCGCCGCTTGCGCTGGTGATTAACGCGATTGTTTTCGGATAGCGCGGTAGGGGTTTTTTGCGACTTTCGTCGAAATATCCGAGCGCGGCTAGTTTCTTTTTTAGCTGTTCGTAAGCGATCGCAAGCGCGCCCGCGCCGTCCGGCTCCACGCTTTGCGCGATTATTTGATAGCGACCTTGCGGCGGGTAGATCGAAACGCCGCCGACGACGATAACTTGCATACCCGTTTCAAGCCGAAACTTTGTTTTAACGGCGTTTGCGCGAAACAAAACCGCGTCGATCGTCGCGCCGCCGTCTTTTAACGAAAAATAGCAATGCCCGCTGGAGTGATAAGTTACGCGCCCCGTTTCGCCCTTGACGCAAACGACGCTAAAATTAGCTTCTACTAACGATTTTATCTGCGCGGTTAGCTCGCTAACGCTTAAGGCGGTCATTGCGGTTTTTGCGCGATAAGCCGCGTCGAAATCTTGAAGGTTTCATCTTTAATTTGAATAATCTTAAAACCCGCGTTTTTTAGCTTTTCTTCAAGCTCTTCGGCGCTTAAAAAACTTTCGATTGATTGCGGCAGATATGTATATGCGCGATTGTCTTTTGATATTAGTCTTCCGATCGCGGGTAAGACGCGTCCAAGATAAAACGAAACCAAGCGATCAAAAACGCTCTTTCGCTTATGGCTCATAAACTCCAAAATTAGCAAAACTCCGCCTCTTTTTAACAAACGATAAAATTCGTCTATCGCTTTGTCTATTTCAACCACGTTGCGAATACCGTAGCTAATACTAAGCAAATCGGCGAAATTATCCTTTAGTGGGATCGCTCCCGCTTCGCTTTTTATAAAAGTCGCGTCTTTGATTTTTGAAGCGGCGATATTAAGCATATTTTGCGACGGATCTACGCCGATAATTTGATCTATAGCGACGCCGAATTTTTTAGCCGCTTTGCGCCAATACAAAATCAGATCGCCCGTTCCCGTCGCCGCGTCGATTAGCGCGTTTGGAGCGGAGCCAAAAGCGCTAAGCGCGGCTTCGCAACCTTTTTTGCGCCAACGACGATCGATTCCAAAACTCAAAATACAATTTAATCGATCATAGGTCGGCGAAATATCGTCGAACATCTGAATAATAGCCTGCTGTTTGTCCATTTTTACCTTACTTTTCTTACGCGCTTTTTACCAAGTCGAAAGATTTTTGACGGCGGCGACTCAAACAGACCGCGCCAATCGAGCGCTATTATATCGGCTTTGTCGTTTGCCCACGCTTCGTCAAAACGTTCTTTTGTCCTATTTGCGCTCGTAGAATACGCCCAACTTAAGCGCGTAAAAAACGATCGATGATCGCCGAAAACGACGCGGATCGCCTCGCCGTTTTGATAGATAAAGGTCGTTTTTTTTGCGCGTCTAACTTTTACTTTATGCGCGCTTGGAACTCTAACAAAACTTTTTAACGTCGCTAAATCCTTAACGGCGCGAATGATCTTCTGATCCTTTTCGCGCCCCTTGATCGCGTTTAATTTTGCTCTATCTTGGCTAAGAAATCCAGCAGTTGTATCCGTTTGCGCTAGATAGATTAGATCGTTCATTTATCTTCTTTTAATCGTTAAAGGTTTTGTTTGCCCACGCAAAAAAATCGACTATCTTAAATATCATTATCTCTTTCGCGTTTTGTTCCGCGACATATTTTCTTTTTGCCGCAGCGTTTTCAAGCCATTTAATCGCTCCGTCTCTCCACCCCTTGCCGTCGATTAAAATCATAATTGTTTGTTCTGGCATAGCCTCGATAACGTTTAAGTATAAATATGGCAGTTTTTCGTCGACCGATCCCGACGTTTGTTGCCATTTACACTCGATGCGAATTTTCATATCTCGCCGCTTGGAGATCAACAAAAATTCGGTTTTGCCAATATGTCCGTAGATAGACTTAAACGGAACGTTTTTAAGTAAAAGTTCATCAGAATAATTTTTGGGATTTTTTACCCATTGCGAATAGCCGACAAGCTCAAATCCTTTGGCGATCAAAACCGTTTTTACGGCTTCCTCAAGCTGACTGCCAGATACATTACTTTTTGTTCCTTGATTCATTTTGCCTTCTCGTAATTTGTTACAACAATTTCGTTAATCTTTCCGCGTTTTTTTACGTTGGAGTTAATCATTCGTGTTGCGGGAACTCTTTTGATTGTAAAAGATTGGTAAAGACTATCGAAAAAATGATCGTTCGGATCGATATTTTTCGGATCAGAATTGCTTAACGCTAGTTTTGCTCCTTTTTGATCTAGTCTGTTGAATAGTTCCGCAAGCCTTTCTTGCTCTTTATCGTCAAAACCGTCTTTACTATACGCGTTAAAATTGGCGCTCTTGCTAATCGGGCGGTATGGAGGATCGAAATATACGAACGAGAAAGGTTTTAGATCGCGTTCAACCTCTGAAAAATCCGCCTTTTTAATCTCGGCTTTTTGCAACAAATTATTGACGGCAATTAAGTTTTTTTCATCGCATATAAGCGGCTTTTTATATATGCCGGCGGGGGTGTTGAAAAAGCCTGAAGCGTTAACGCGAAATAATCCGTTATAACACGTTTTATTCAGAAAAATCGTCCGTGCCGCCCTAATAAAACGATCGCCTTTTTGCGCGTTATGCGCGTCGCGCTCTTTATAATAGAACTCTTTGCGTTTTTCGGGGCAAAATTTATCGTATTTTTTCTGATAGCGCGATAAAATATCAAGCAAATTTTCAACGTTTTCTTTTAGCGCTTGATAGGTTAAAATCAAAACTTCGTTCGTATCGTAAAGATATGCGTTTTTGATTTTATATTTTTGCGCTACGTCAAAAAAAACCGCTCCGCTTCCGACAAACGGTTCGTAATAATTTTCGATTATTCCGATTTTTAACTCTTTCGGATATAACTCTTCAAATCGCGAAAGCAATTGGCTCTTTCCTCCAGCCCACTTCAGAAAAGGTTTTGCCTTCAAGCGCTTAAATAATCCTGCAAGGCTTTTGGAGATGTGGTTCTGCCTTCTCCGATTTGACGTAAAGCCTCTAAAGTCGCTCTAGTCGCCGCGATCGTGGTAAAATACGGGATTTTATTGGCTAAAACCGCCTGTCTTAATCGCTTTGCGTCGTCTTTAGCGCGTTTATTATCAGAGGTGTTGATCGCCAGATCGACGCTCTTATTTTTAAACAGATCCTCTACGTTTGGTCGCCCTTCGCTAACCTTCAAAACGCTCTCGCAAGCCACGCCGCCCGCAATTAACGCTTTTGCCGTGCCGCTTGTGGCTACGATCGCATAGCCGATTTTCGCAAACTCTGCGGCAAGTTTAACGCCTTGTTCTTTGTCCGCGTCCGCCAAAGACATAAATAATTTTTTGCCGTTTTGCGGTATCGGATTTTGGCAGGCAAGTTGCGATTTTGCAAAGCTAACGCCAAAGTTTTCGCTAATACCCATAACCTCGCCCGTAGATTTCATTTCCGGACCTAAAATTAGATCGGCTCCGGGTAATTTATTGAACGGAAAAACAGCCTCTTTAACCGCCACGAGATTTTTTAGTTTCGGTTTCAAAACGCCGTCTTTTTTAACGACGATCTTGCCTTTATCATAAACGCTAATCGCGCTTTCTAGCGACTCGCCCCACATTACGCGAGTGGCGATTTTGGCAAGCGGCAAGCCCGTAGCTTTCGATACAAACGGCACGGTGCGCGACGCTCTTGGATTTACCTCGATTAAATATACCTTGCCTTCGCATATCGCGTATTGGATATTTAATAGCCCTTTTACGTCAAGTTTTAGCGCGATCGTTTTTGTTTGCGATTCTATCTCTTTTAACAAGTTCTCTTTGATCGTAACCGTCGGTAGAGAGCAGGCGCTATCCCCGCTGTGAATACCCGCCTCTTCTATATGCTCTAAAATACCGCCGATATAAACCTGTTTGCCGTCGCTGATCGCATCTACGTCTAACTCGACGGCGCGATCCAAAAACTTATCGGCTAATAGCGGCGCTTCGCTACTTACGCTTACCGCTTCATCTACATATAATTTTAACTCGTTTTCGTCATAAACGATACGCATTCCGCGCCCGCCTAAAACGTAGCTTGGACGCACCAATACCGGATAGCCGATTCGACTTGCGATTTCAAAGATCGCCTCCCGCGTCGTCGCCGTTGCGCCGGCGGGTTGCAATAGTTTATTTTCTTCGACAAACTTAGCAAATTTTTCGCGATCTTCCGCAACGTCGATCATCTTTGCCGACGTGCCTACGATATTAGCTCCCATAGCGCTAAGACTTCGCGCTAATTTAAGCGGAGTTTGCCCGCCGAAATGCACGATAATCCCGTCTGGTTTTTCGCGCTCTATAACGCCGCGTATATGTTCTAGCGTGATCGGCTCGAAATAAAGAACGTCGCTTGTGTCGTAATCGGTGGAAATCGTCTCTGGATTGCAATTAACCATAATCGTTTCTACGCCCATCTCGGCTAACGCGAAACTAGCGTGAACGCAACAGTAGTCAAACTCTATTCCCTGTCCAATGCGATTTGGTCCTCCGCCTATGATCATCGCGCGCTTTTTATCGCTCTTTCTTGGCTTGATCGGTTTTGGATAACCCGGCATAATGGAATATAGATACGGAGTTAGCGCTTCAAACTCCGCCGCGCAAGTATCGACCTCGCGATATTTAGGCTCTATGCTAAGGCGCTTTCGCGCTAAGTAAATATCGTTTTCGTGCAGATCGAGTCCTTCGTTTTTATTAAGCAGTTTCGCGATCATTTTATCGCTAAATCCCATCGCTTTTACTTGCGCCAAAACGCGAGCGTCGCTTAAGAGATTAACGCCAATCGTTTTTTCTCTTTCTACGATCGATTCAATCTGATACAAAAACCAGCGATCGATTCGGCTAAGCTCGTAAATCTCATCGACGTTGAAGCCCTGCCTGAAAGCCTGCGCGACAAACAAAATCCGTTTTTCGTTGGGGCGGCGCAATTCGCGGATAATCGTCTCTTTATCGCAATCGATCGGATCAAAACCGCATAGATTGGTTTCCAGCGAGCAAAGCGCCTTTTGGATCGCCTCGCAAAAGGTATTTCCGATCGCCATCGCTTCGCCTACGCTCTTCATCGCGGTCGTCAAAGAGCTATTCACGCCAGGAAATTTCTCGAAGTTAAAGCGCGGGACTTTGGCGACAATATAGTCGATCGTCGGTTCAAAACTAGCGGGCGTTCCCGTGATGTCGTTTTTGATCTCGTCTAGCGTATAGCCGATCGCAAGCAAGGTGGCGACTTTGGCGATCGGATAGCCTGTGGCTTTGGAGGCGAGCGCGGAAGATCGGCTTACTCGCGGATTCATCTCGATAACCGTCATTCTGCCCGTTTTTGGCTCTATCGCGAACTGAACGTTACTCCCGCCCGTATCCACGCCGATCTCGCGCAGAATCGCAAACGAAGCGTCGCGCATATTTTGAAACTCCTTGTCGGTAAGCGTCAGCGCGGGCGCGATCGTGATGGAATCGCCCGTATGAACGCCCATTGGATCAAGGTTTTCGATCGAACAGACGATAATGCAGTTATCGCGTTTGTCGCGGATAACCTCCATCTCGAACTCTTTCCAGCCCAATAGCGATTCTTCGATCAATATCTCGTTGATCGGGCTAGAATCCAAACCAAACCGCGCCAACTCCTTGAACTCGTCGATGTTATACGCCACGCCGCTACCGCCGCCCGCAAGCGTGTAGGAGGCGCGGATAATCAGCGGAAAGCCGATCGCCTCCGTAGCCTCGATCGCCTCGTCGATATTGTAGGCGTAACGGCTTCGCGGCAAGTCCATTCCGATCTTTTGCATAGCCTCTTTGAAGGCTTGGCGATCTTCGCCCTTTTTGATCGCGGCGGGTGAAGCGCCCAAAAACTTAACGCCCTCCAACATTCCTTTTTCATACATTTTCATCGCGACGTTAAGCGCAGTTTGTCCGCCCATAGTGGGCAAAATAGCGTCTACTCCCTCTTTTTTGATGATTTCGTAGATAATATCTTCGGCGATAGGCTCGATATACGTTCGATCGGCAAATTCGGGATCGGTCATAATCGTCGCGGGATTGCTATTTACAAGTACGACGCGATACCCCTCTTTTTTAAGCGTTTTTGCCGCCTGCGCGCCAGAATAGTCAAATTCGCAGGCTTGACCGATCACGATCGGCCCCGATCCTATCAGTAAAATTGTTTTTATATCGGTTCGTTTGGGCATAAAGCTACCTTAGCGTGTGAGTAAATTGGCGCAATTTTAGCCAAACCGCGCTCAAAAGCGCCTTTTTAGCG
>JAISRI010000227.1 GCA_031273735.1 Helicobacteraceae bacterium | reverse complement strand
GTTGCCTGAAGCGCTTGAACTCATTTGGAACTCCTAATTGAAATTGGCGCGAACCTACGATTTAACTCTTGCCGTCGGCTAAAAAAAACAACCTGCGAGGAGTTTGGAACGAACCTGCGCTAGTTTATAGAGATTTGGCTTAAAGGGGGATTAAAAAGCGGAAAATATGGTCGAAAACGGGATATTTTTAGAGAGCCAAGCGAAAAAGACAGGGGGCGAACGCAGAAAAACGAAGAAGACGGAAGGCGAAAATAAGAGGCGCGAAGAGAAAAGAAAGCCTAAAAGCGTCGAATATCGCGAGGACAACGGCTGAAATCCCTATTTTTTAGCGTATAATTCTAACGGCAAGCGTAATTCTTGCCAAATTTATTATAGAAAGGAGTAAGTTATGTTTCCCACTAACGATAAGATCATGACCTTTGAGGGCGTCGAACATGGAAAAACGTTTGAACTTACGAGCGGTAGGCGCTTTCGCCAAGTTTCGTCGGAAATTGGCTCTGACGCTGACATAATGCGCGACGTTCGTATCGAACCTTATGGCAAGCAATACAAAATGACGTTCTTGGGCGCTATAAGCACGGTTTCATCAATAACGGTAGAACAAATATAAAACCATTAGGTTGCGCTTCGCAGTAGGTTGGAGCATTCGTCAAAATACTTTCGCTTGCTCCAATCGGCGCGATCGCCTATAACATAGAGTCGCTCTTTTGCTCGGCTAGCGGCTACATTTAACAGATTAGCCGAGCTGGCGACCCAATCTCTCGCCCCTCCGCCTTGCGGCTTGCCGCCCAAAACGATAATTACTATATCGGCTTCTTTGCCTTGCGTCGTATGAACCGTTCCCACGCGATCGCGCTCGATCTTAAACGCGCTTGCGATCTGTTGCAAGCGCCATTGAACGTCTTTTTTGAAAGGCGAGATAATAAATACCTCTTTTAGATTTACGCCGCGCACTTGCAGATCTTTTAGCAACCCTTCAAGCGCCTCGCCCTCTTTTTGTATCCAGTTTCCGTTTGAAACGTCGCTTTGAACGTCGATCCAGCGGCTGGGCGGTAGATCGCTTTTACCGCGCGAAATCGTCCCAAAGACCATCATATTGTCGTATGAAATCGCGTTTGAAATACTAAACATCGGTTCGGCGCAACGGCGATGGACGCGAAGCGGAGAAGCGACCCAAACGTCGTTGATGGTCGTTCCAAAAACGCTTGTTCGATCGGCAAGCCGCTGAACGGAACATCTGCTAGGCGACCATACCTGATCGTTTACGCCATATTGCTTAGCGAAGATCGATTGAACGGAAAAGGGAACGTTTACGATTGGCTCGAGTTGCAACGGATCGCCGACGACTACGCTCCTTTTCGCTCTGTATATCGCGCCTACGGCGGCTTGCGGCGTAGCTTGTCCGGCTTCGTCTATCAACAGCCAGCCGATAGACTCTTTGCCCATATTCCAGAACATTCGATCTAGCGACGAAAAAGTCGTCGAAACGACGGGAACGACGAAAAACAGGGTATTCCAAGCCGTTTCTACCTCTTTAGTTTCAATGTTTCTGGGCATATCGTTTGAAAGAACGTCCATTGCCGCGTTCAGGTTGCACCATATTTTGCTCGGATCGTTTTCAATAAAAGCGCGATGCAAGTTTAACGCTTCTATAAAGGTTTTTGAGCGCGCGCTATCCCACCGCGCGTCGATCCAAGGCGAACTCTTTTCGCGCTCGTTATAGTCTAGCGCCGATTCGCGCCTTGCAAACCATTTTGCGCCCGCGCTTTCTATCGCGGCAAGACAATTCTCGGCTTCCGAAAGCTCTCTTTCTAGCCGCTCTTGTCTAGCTTGCGTATTTATCAAGTCGCGATCGAGCGTCATAAGATTATCGAGCGACTCTTTACGTTTAACTAAAATCTCTTTTATCGCTCTGTAAGCGTCGTCGTAACGTTTGCCAAGCTCTCTGTCTTTTTGCGCCCATTCGCGATTCGCCCTACCCAACGTCGCTATAAAATCTAAGACGCCGGGCTTAAACTCTTTATGCTTTCTGCGTTCCTTTTCGGCTTCGTTTTGCTCGTAGGTTATTTCGTTAATCTTTCCTTGCAAATTCGATAAGTCTAAATCCAACGCCGCCTTTTTATCTCTTTTGTCTTGAAGCGTTTCTCGGTTTGCCTTCAGCTCGGCGTTCAGATTATCGGCGACAATAATAGCCTTATACGCGCTTTCTCGCTCGGCTCTGATCACGTTTTCAGCGGCGATCGCGCTTAGAAATCGCTTTCTTGCCTCCTCATAGTCGATCGGCTTGGCGGGATTATCTTTTTGCTTAAGCTCTCTTAGCCTATCGTTCATTCCTAGCGTAGCGTTTTTGTTTTTGCCAAATGCGCCTCTCCAAAAACGATCGACAAAATCTCTTCTATATTTTTTTTGACCCAAGCGCGCCGCGACAAGCGCCCACGCCTCTTTAGAGGGTTCGTTTAATCTTGAGGCAATTTCCGCAAAATAATCCAGATCGCCCAAAGCGCCGCGATCGACGGCTTCTATACTAGGGATCTCTAACGTTACGTTTGCGACTGCGCCATTGTTGCTTGAGGCGACTACGATCCCAAAGCCCGTTAGCTCTTTTGCCCATTCGTAAATGTGATAGGTAAAGCTCTCTTTTTTAAACTCGGTTCGCTTACCAAACGCGGCGCTAGGCGAGCTTAAAGCGGCGAGTCTTTTCGCGCGTTCTACGACTATGGCGGCGATCAGATCGCGCAATAACGTAGTTTTGCCGGTGCCAGGGGGACCATTGACCGCGAAAAGTCCGCTTTTCTCGCCAAGTTCCGACATAACGCTATTGACTGCGATTTGCTGGCTGTAAACTAACGGATAAGCGCCCTTGCCAAGCCAATGTCCAGTTGGAATTAAACTAGGCGAAAAACGCTTAAAGAGCGCGTGATTCGAGCTTTTATCTCGAACGTCTATGCGTTCATTCCGATCGATATTTTCGTCGAGATACGCGCTCAATCCCGCGCCGATCTCTTCGCCGTTTTTCAGAGCGGAGGCGACCATATCTAAATCGTTAAGAAAAAAGCTGTTAAGAAGGGGGCTTTCGTCGTTCGATTCTTTGTTAGCGGAAACAAATCTAGCTTCAATACGAATCTCTGCGGTTTCAAGAGGATTTTTTAAGCCGAGCGCTTCGACTACGCCGTTTAATATCGCCGTTAGGTCGTCAAAAGATAGCGCTCTTGCGACTTGAACGCCGTCCTTCACAATTTCGCTATCGTCCCTCTTTGAATATATCTCCTCGACTAACCTTTTATACGTTTGCGCTTCCGCCTCAAAGCCTTCAAGAAAACCCAAATCTTTAGCGCTGGAGTTTTGCGTTTTGGCGATCGCCCATGCGCAAGAGGATAATAAAAAGGAATCGAATATCGGCAAGCCGTCGTTATCTACTCCAAATGTAAAAAGGCAGCTTTTGCCGCCTGTTCGATCGTCGCCAGAATCGTCGTCTTTACCAAACTTTTCCTCTAAAACGGCGCGGATATTAGCGATCTCGTAGACGCCAAAAAATACTGAAAAACGACGGGTTGGGTTTTTATAAGTTGTCGGCGCGGTTCTTTTTTGAAATTGATGGGCGGCTTCCCACGGTAGCGGTTTGCCTTCCTCGGCGCGATAGATAGGCTTGTTCGGATCGTTTTCTCCCTCTTTCGCGTTGATCGGCGGCGGCGAGAACAACTCTAACGAACGCCAATAGCGTAAAATGGAGCAAGCGTTTTGATTTTGTCGCATCGAATAAAGCCTAAAATGAAAGTTTTATATCGCGCCGATATTCTAATCGCCTTATGCTTTAGCGAATGATCTGTCTCAATTTGCTTTGGTAAAGCGCTATGAAAACCGCCTTTAGCGCGACAAAGTCAGCAACCGTCGCATTACCGCGCGAAGCGTAGCTTTCGCAGGAAGCGGCAATCCTCTGCGCAGTAACGATGAAAAAGGAAGCGGGAATGAACGGAAAGCGGCGGTTTTGTCAAATAAACGAAAGGACGCCGTATTAAAAACCATCTTTAACAAAGTAAAACCAGCAAACGCAGTCATTCCCGCGACTTTAGCGTAGCGCGTCCTTCTCTAGTCATTCCCGCGCAGGCGGGAATCCAAATAGCGCGAAGCGCCCGCTCCAATGCCTCGCGAAAGTAGCGAGGCACGAAGGAACGGAGGAGCGCAAGGCGCGGAGGAA
>JAISRI010000226.1 GCA_031273735.1 Helicobacteraceae bacterium | reverse complement strand
CCCCCCCCCCCCCCCCCCCCCCCCCCCCCCCCCCCCCCCCCCCCCCCCCCCCCCCCCAACAGGTAGGAGAACGCCGCGCCCTTACGCTCTTTTCAACCAACTATTTTCTTTTAATCCTCCTCTATTCTATCCGCCCAACGCTATTACGGATCTTTTTTTGCCGTCGCGCAATGTTAAAAACGCCGAATCGCGCTATAAAAATATATTACGGCAAAAATCGTATAAAGCAAGCGAAGTAATATGAGAAACCTATTTGTGCGATTTATATGTATGTTTATACCAAGCAAACAAGCAAGACGGAAAATAAGAGCGCGATTTCTGCGCGATAAAATTGGCGAGCTACGTTATAAAATTCGCGGAGATATCGATAATCTACGATCGGAGGTTTACGGTCATATCGATACGGCTATAAAGCCGCTTCCTTCACAGATCGATAATCTACGATCGGAGGTTCGCGGTTATATCGATATATCGCGTTATGGAAAAGGTATCTCCGTTCCTATTATAGATTTTGAACTCAATTGGATGAATAAATATAATTATAAAGAGGCGTTTTCAAATCTCAATCTAACGGAAGATTATCCTAATTTAATTCGTAATCTTGACGACAGAAGCGTATTTTGCCTAACGCGGATCATCAAAAGATTGCAATCGTTTATCGAAGGCAGAAATCGTATAGAATTATTTTCCGACGAGCTGGAAAGAATAAAAGCATACCATAAAGAATACTATCGCAATATAATAAAATTATCGCCCGAATGTTTTGCCTATAAACGCTATTTGCTGCCTATAAATCATTTTGAATCTTGCGTTTTCTACGAAAAGTGCAATATGACGTATGTAAGAAACCTTGATAAAATAAAGCGCAAAGATTTTATCGACGCGGGAGGATTTATCGGCGATTCCGCGATTGTGTTGTCCGAATTTACTAGCGGTAATGTTTATGTTTTCGAACCAAACTCAGAGAACTACGGCTTAATGGAAAAAACGATTAAAATGAACGAAAGCAAAAACATAATTCCCGTGAAAAAAGGGCTAGGAAGAACCGATTCAAACGAGGTTATAAATTGCAACGGTTCTTGCTCGAGTATTAAATTAGAAACCGGCGGCGGAAAAAACGAAGATATAGAAATAACAAGCATTGATAAATACGCGGAAGAAAACGATCTTGATATAGGACTTATAAAAGCCGACATAGAAGGGTTTGAACAGGATTTGCTGCACGGCGCCGAAAAAACTATTAGAGAGAATCGCCCCGCGCTCTTGATAAGCATATACCATACAATCGACGATCTGTTTCGCATAAAAACGTTAATAGAAAGCTGGGATATAGGATATAAGTTTGTAATCGCCGAACACGATCCCGCGCGCGTATTTTTAGAAACAATGTTGATTGCGGAAGCGCAATAAAAGCTAAACCCGCTCAA
Source organism: Helicobacteraceae bacterium (assembly GCA_031273735.1). Classification (GTDB taxonomy): domain Bacteria; phylum Campylobacterota; class Campylobacteria; order Campylobacterales; family SZUA-545; genus JAIRNH01. The sequence continues at coordinate 3,903 of JAISRI010000226.1, read as the reverse complement.
AACGCAAAGAAGCCTTCGCGTTTTGCGGGAGTAACTCTAAAGTTAAGCGATCTAACCTATCGCTTGCTCTAAATCGGCGATCAGATCTTCGGGCGCTTCCAAGCCGATCGATAGGCGAACAAGTCCCGGCGTAATGCCGCAGTCTGCTTGCTCCTTTTCGGTTAGTTGCTGATGCGTCGTGCTTGCGCTGTGCGTAATGATCGACTTGCTATCGCCGATATTAACGACGCGGCTAAATATCTTTGTTCCGTTAAGAATACGCTTCGCAAACTCCAAATCGCCCACGTCGAAACTAAGCAATCCGCTCGCGTAACCTTTTAGGTATTTTTTCGCATAAGCGTAGTTTTTATCGCCCTCTAAAAGCGGATAACTAACCGAATTAACTTTCTTGTTCGTCGTTAGCCATTTCGCGATCGTAAGAGCGCTTTCGCTGTGGCGTTTGATCCGCAGATTTAGCGTTTCCAAACCTTGCAAAAAGAGCCACGCCGTAAATGGCTGCGCGATCGCGCCGATGTCCCGCGCCAACGACAAACGAGCGCGAAGCGTATAGATCGGAAATGGCAGTTGCGAATAAACAAGCCCGTGATAGCTGTAATCGGGTTCGTTAAAATGTTTGTAACGCGGATTGTTGATCAACAGTTCGTTTAGCCCTTTTCTCTCGACGATAATACCGCCGATTCCTAGCCCTTGTCCGCTAGTATATTTGCTAAGGCTATGAACGCTGACGTCTACTCCCCAATCAAACGGGCGAAACAGATACGGAGTAGCGACTGTGTTATCGACGATTGTCGCGATCTGATGTTTTTTGGCGATGGAAACAATCGCTTCAAAATCGGCTATATCAATCGAGGGATTACTGATCGATTCAAAGACGATCGCCCGCGTTTTATCGTCGATTAAAGGTTCGATCGTTTCGGGCTTTTGCGGATCGTAAATTCGCGTTTCGATACCAAAGCGCTTCAGCGTGTATTGCGTCAAACTTAGCGTGCCGCCGTAAATCTTATTGGCGAGCAGGATATTTTCGCCCGACGCGGCGAGATTTACGATCGAATAAAAAACCGCCGCCGCGCCGCTTGCCGTAGCCAAAGCCGCCGCGCCGCCCTCGACTTCGGCAAAGCGCCCTTCCAAAACGCCTACGGTAGGGTTGTTCAGGCGCGTGTAGATGTTGCCTAGTTCGCGCAAAGCAAAGCGGTTTGCCGCCGTTTCCGCGCTACCGAACTCGTAAGCCGTCGTTTGATAGATCGGCACCGCCATAGTCCCCTCGCCCGCCTTCTTGTCGTATGCCGCGTGAATGGCGGACGTTTCGGGTTTCCACGTTTCGCTCATATTGTCCCCTTTACAGATAGAATTACTTAACAATAAAATGTTATCAAAATGGAGCTTAAAGAACGCATTTAATTTTTTCTAGCGCCTTTGCGCGATGGCTGATCGCGGCTTTAACTTCGTCTGGCAGTTCGCCTAACGTTTGGCTAAAGCCTGCGGGAATAAAGATCGGATCGTAGCCAAAGCCGTTAGAGCCTCTTGGCGTAACGATTATTTCGCCGTCCAACCTGCCGCTTGCCGTCCATTCGCCTTCGGCGGTTTTAAGCGCGATCGCCGCTTTGTAGTAGGCTTTTGTCCGATCGACGCCTCTTTTTCTAACCTCGTTAATTAACTTATCGCGGTTTTCGCGATCGCTTGCGTTTTGTCCCGCGTATCTCGCGCTGAAAACGCCCGGAACGCCTTCGCCTAAAATTGGCGCGACGATTCCGCTATCGTCGCTAATTACCCGCGCGACAGGGTCGCCTAGCGCCTCGAAAACCGCCCGCGCTTTGATCAGCGCGTTTGTCTTGAAACTCTCGCCGTTTTCGTCGATCGCGATCGGAGGTATCAGTTCGCAATACGTTATTACCTCGATCGGCTTGAGAAGCGCCGCAATCTCTTTTGCTTTACCTTTGTTACTTGAAGCTAAAATTAGTCGCATAATCGCGGATCGTATATGATTTTGCCTTCGATATTTTAAGGATACGCTATAAAACCGATTCTTTATCTATGCGCAATTTTGGCTTTAAGATTTTTCGGCTTGTTTCTTGTAATGCCTATTTTGGCGATCGAAGCAAAGAGCTTGGAAGGCGGAACGGATTTTTTGGCGGGGCTTGCCGTAGGCGGCTACGCGCTTATGCAGATGATCTTTCAATATCCGTTCGGCGCGTTAAGCGATCGAATCGGGCGAAAAAAGATGATCGCGATCGGAATGAGCGTATTCGCGATCGGTTCCGCGGTATGCGCTCTAGCCGATAGCGCGTTGGTTTTGATTATCGGGCGGTTTATTCAAGGGACGGGCGCGGTAAGCGCGACGATCACCGCGATGATCAGCGATCTGACGGGCGAAGAAAACCGCTCCAAAGCTATGGCTATGATGGGTATGTCAATCGCCTGTAGTTTTATCGTCGCTCTGCTTGTGGGGCCGCTCGCGGGCGGCAAATACGGCGTGGATACGTTATTTTGGGTTACTTGCGCGCTGGTCTTTCCAGCGCTTTTGCTTCTTATACTCGCGCCCAACCCGCCCAAAATCAAGCCGATCGAGCCGATCAAAAGCGGCAAAATCCGCCGCGTATTCGCTAACCGCAATCTTCGCCGTCTTAACGTCGCTATGTTTTTGCACAGCTTTGTAATGACCGCCTCGTTTTTTATGATTCCGATGGTTTTAACGCAAAACGAAGGTTTTACGCTCGATACCCTTTGGCGCGTCTATCTGCCCGCGCTTATTTGCGGGATTTTAGCTATGGGAATCGGAACGGCGATCGGAGAAAAACTCGGCGCGGTTAAAACGGTTATGCTAATCGGCGTAACGATTCTAACCGCGACGTTTGTCTTGATCGCGGCATTTCCTAACGGCTTCGTCTTTTGGGTTATGGCGCTTTTTGTCGGGCTTAACAGCTTAGAGCCGCTAATGCAATCGAGCGCGGCGAAATTTGCCCGCGCCGACGAGAGGGGCGCGGCGCTAGGAATCTTTAACGCCTGTCAATTCTGCGGAGTCTTTTTCGGCGGCGCGTGCGCGGGGGCAATCTACGGAGATCTAGGACTGCAAACGCTGGCGATCGTCCTTTTCGCGCTCTGTATCGTCTGGTTTGGGCTTGCCTTAGGCATAGACAATCCGCGCCGATCAAAAACGATCGCAATAGAGATTCCGCTATCGTTAGGGCAGGAAGCGATAGAAAAATATAGGGGCGTTATCGAGTGTTATCGCATAGAAAAACTTTTTGTGCGCTATGATCCGACAATAATTTCAAGCGAAACTTTGTTGGAACGCTTGCGAAAGGAAAACGATGATCATTGACGACGCGCTTTTGAAGCGATTAGAGACGCTTGCGCAACTGACGATAGCGCCAGATAAACGCGATGCGACAAAACAAAGTTTAAGCGAGATTTTAGGCTTTGTCGATAAACTAAACGAGTTGGACACAAGCCATATAGATGCGCTTTCGTCGCTTTTTGACGTAGCTTCGCGGCTTCGCGCCGACGAGCCGAACGAGAATCCTAGCGTCTTTAGCGATCTAATCAAGCATGCGCCGAAAGCCGATGGGCGCGGTTTTGTAGCGCCGCGAGTCGTCGGCTAAACTTAACAAAGGAGAGTAAGTATGGATTTAAACGAATTGAGCCTTGATCAGCTCTTAAAAACCGTCGTCGCGCTTGACGCGAGCGACTTGCACCTAGTCGCGGGCGCGGAGCCGCAAGTGCGGATTCACTCCATAATGACGCCGCTCGATCTGCCCAAACTCGATCGCAATACGATTCAAACTTTGTGTTACGCGATGTTAACCGATTCGCAAAAGAAAAAGTTTGAAGAGGAAAAAGAGCTCGACTTTGCAATCGATTTGCCCAAAATCGGACGCTTTCGTTCTAACTACTACTACGAGCGGC
>JAISRI010000215.1 GCA_031273735.1 Helicobacteraceae bacterium | reverse complement strand
AGAGCTTGCTTTAATATCTCTTCTAAAGGTTCGCAAAATAAAACGGGAAGGCTTGAACGGATTTTCTTTCTTTTTTTCGTCGTTTGCGATCGTCTTTGCAAGCATTTTCGCGACGTATGGCGCGGTTACAAACCCTCTCGCGCCGTGCGCTCCAAAATAGTATAGATTCGGATAGTAGGCAAAAGAATCCTCCGCGACTCTTTCGCCGTTTGGCAAATTAGGAGAATCGCGTAAGATTTTATGAACGTCTGGAAACTTGCCCGCAATCGGAATATAATCGGAACTTGCGGGGCGCATACCGCCAAAAATATCTAAAACTTCAGCGTTTTTGATTTCAGGCAATATTTTGATCGCTTTTTTTAGAAGCTCGTCGATCGCGCTAGGGTCGATTTGCCAATCGATCGCGGCGCGTTTATGCGTAGCGCCGATCGCCGCCGTTTGATCGGGAAAACTAGCCGAAATCGCAATGTCGCTCATATAGTTATAAGCGATCGGTTTAATTGGTTTAACGCGCAAACGCTCGCCCCACACGCCGCGAGTTTTTAGCCACCAGTCGGGTAGTAGCGACGAATAAGCGCCCGTTGAGACGACAAGAGTTGGCGCGCTTAATTCGCCGATACGCCATTCGCCGTTTTTATAGCGTAGGCGATCGGCTTTCACGTTTTCAAAAACTACGCATTTTTCAAGAAGTCTTTCGCATAATTTTACCGCGTCGATCGCGCCCGCGTTTGGAAAAAAAATCGCTTCTCCGCGACGCTCATATTCGACTTTTGTTAGTTTAATGTCGTTGTTAAAGCGCTCTATTGATTCGCCGCTTTTTACAAAACGCAAAGCGCCGTTTTTTACCAAAAGATCAGGAGCTATTTTTTCGTAAAAAGCGATCGAAAAAGCTAAGGCTTCATTGACAAAATCGACAAGCGATCCTTTACCCATCATCGGCGAAAGAAAAGCGCCCGCCGCGCCGCTCGCGCCGCTCGCGATCTTTGCTTGTTCTACGACGCATACGCTTAGATTGTTTTTAGAAAGAAAATATCCTATTGACGCCCCGCCGATTCCTCCACCGATTATTATCGCGTCGAATCTTTTTATAGACATACGCAATCCTCTTTACTAGCCTCTATTACGCCGTTTTTGTCGATAGAATATTTTTTGACCTCTACCCAACCGCTATGATCGCAATCGGATATAATTTGAACCCGCGAAAAAAACTGATCTAATCCGCTATTATTTCTTTCGATTAAAACGATGAGAGGCTCTTTATTTTTAAGATAAAAATCGCGTTTTTTTTGATCGATAATTTTAACGATCGTTTTGCGCCGCTCGTTCGCTACAAGCCCATTAATGTTGATTTTCATCTTTGCCGCTTTTGTCCCTTCGCGGGGGCTGAATGGAAATATATGAATATGCGTTAAAGGCAGTAGTTTCAAATTATCGATCGCCTCGCTAAAAACCTCTTCGCTCTCGCTAGGAAAACTCACGATATAATCGCTACCGATCGCAAAGCCCAACTTTGAAACTTTTTCCAATAAAATACGATCGCTTTTGACGCGGTTTCTGCGATTCATCGTTTTTAACATACGATCGCTTGTGTGTTGCAAAGCTATATGCAGATGTTTTGCCATAAAAGGAGCGGCGCATATATCCAATAGTTCGTCGCTAACCAAACACGGCTCGATACTACTTAAACGCAGACGGCGAACGCCCGAAATATTGCCGATCGACGCGATCAAATCGGCAATATTCTCGCCGCGATCGCGCCCGTAAGCGCCCGAATTTACGCCCGTTAAAATAAACTCCTCAAAACCGCGATCCGCAAGCCTTTTAATCTGTTCCAAAACATAGTTTTTAGACGCGCTTCTAGCTTTGCCGCGAACAAGCGGAATAACGCAGTAACTACAGTCAAAATCGCACCCGTCTTGTATTTTAATAAACGCCCTTGTTTTCCCGTTGAAACGATCGATAATAGTTTCGTCGATATGATCTAAAACGCCAAGTTCTTCAAAAGGTTTTTCTGCGCTTAAAAAATCGTCGATCCGCGCCTTTTCGGAGTGTCCAAATACGCCGTCGATTGCGGCGCTTTCGAGTAATTTTTTACCCAAACTCGCCGCTCCGCAACCCGTAAATAATAATTTCGCTTTTGGGTTTTCTCGCTTCATTCGTCTAACGAAAGCTCTGACCGCCGCGTCGGCGCTATTTGTAACGGTGCAAGAATTAACGACGATCGCGTCGGAATCGGCTTCGCTATCGACGATCTGCCATTCGTTTAAGCGAGCCGCGATCGCGCTTGTATCAAAAAAATTAGATCGGCAACCAAAGGTTTTGAAATAAACCGTTTTCACATTCTTGTTTTAGCCGTTATGCCAAGCAATCGCAGACCGATTCTAATCGATAACGCCGTTAATAAAAGAATCTTTGCAAAACTATCTTGGTTATTAGAGCCGATCACGCGATTATCCGCGTAAAACTTATGCGTTTTTATGGCGAGTTTATAGAGGTAATCGGTTAATAGGTGAGGTTGGCGCGTTTTGAAACTTTCGCTAATTATTTCGCTTAGTTGCAGAGCGGCAAATAATAACTCTTTGGCGTCTGGCGGAAGATCGCTTAATATAACGCCGCTTATGTCGCTTGAATCTTTACCCAATTTTTCAAAGAGAGAACAGATTCTTGCATGCGCGTAATTGACGTAGTAGATCGGATTATTGCTATCCTCTTTTTTCAATAAATTAACGTCAAACTCTAAATGTGTATCGGCGCGTTTTGTAAGAAAGATAAAACGCAAAGCGTCGTATCCTACCTCTTCGCCAACCTCTTCCATCGCCACAAAGTTGCCCGATCGTTTGCCCATTTTATACGGCTCGCCGTTTTTAAGCAACGAAACCATTTGCGACAATAAAATCTCTAATTTGTTTGAATCGTAACCTAGATATTCGATCGCCGCTTTTACTCGCGGGATATATCCGTGATGATCCGCGCCCCATATATCGATTACGCGATCATATCCGCGCGCAAACTTATCGTCGTGATAGATAATATCGCCCGCAAGATATGTCGGCGCTCCATTTTCACGCGCTACGACGCGATCTTTGCCATCGCCCTTTTTGGACGATGCAAGCCATATTTTATTATCGCCGTCGATATAGATCGCGTCGTTTTTCTTTAGGCGCTCTAACGTAGCGTCCCAACGATCGTATAAAGATTTTTCGCTCACAAAACGATCAAAAATAATATCCGCGTTACTAAGAGTTTTTTTGATCCACTCCAGCATTTGATCTTTTGCCCAAGCGCACAATTCTGACAAATCAGAATCTGGCGCAAAAGCCGAGACTCCGAAACGTTCCAAAGCGTTTTTGGCTAGATTGGATATATATTCGCCCTGATAACATTCGTCGGGAAAATCTATCTTTTCGCCAAGCGCTTCGATGCGAGCTTTATAATAAACCGATTTTCCAAGTAGATCGACCTGATTTCCAGCGTCGTTTATGTAATACTCGCTTGTAATCGAATATCCCAAATGCCGCGCAAGCCGCGCAAGCGAATCGCCGTAAAAAGCTCCTCGCGCGTGTCCGATATGCAGAGGTCCCGTCGGATTTGCGCTAACAAACTCTAACAAAATCTTTTCGCCGTTATTTTCTGCCGCGCCAAAGCGATCGCCAAGTTTTAGCGCCTCGTTTGCGCAGTCGTCTAAAAAACGATCGCTTAATCTGAAATTCACAAACCCGCTTGCGGCGCTAACCTCGCTGAAAAGTTCCGTATTTTCTAGCTTTTTGCTTAACTCCAGCGCGATCTCGTTTGGCGCTTTGCGTTCCGCCTTCGCTAATGAAAAGGCGATCGGCGTGGCAAAATGCCCAAAAGAGGAATCTTTGGGCGCGTTTAACGTCGCTTGCTTTGCGCCGATTTGTTCGCGAATAAAACGCGAAATCCGCTCTTTCACAGATCGACCTTTATAACTTGTATTTTCAAACTTAACGCCATAAAATTACGCGATTTACGCGGCTTTGGCGCTTTCGTTATTAGGCGTTTTTGCCTCTTTTTCTTTGTCGCCTTCGATCGTTTTGACTTCGGCTTCGTCCTCTTTTATCGCGTTTTTGAAGTTCTTTATACCGCTTCCAAGCCCTTTTGCTAGCTCTGGTATCTTTTTTGCCCCAAAAAGTAAAAGCACAATAATAAGAATAACGACCAATTGCGTTATGCTAGGCGGCGTCATTTTTTCTCCTTTTTTATTTAATCGCCGCGACTCTAACTAAGCCACTCGGCGATGAACTTGCGTAATTCTACCTTGTCGCGCTTTATGCGCGAGGCAAGAGCAAGCGCTTTAAGCGTTTCTAGGCTTTTTTCAAAGCTATCGTTGATCAAAAGATAGTCGTAAGCGCCAATGGATTGCATCTCGTCGAGCGCGTTTTTCAGCCGTTTTTGGATCGCTTCGGGATCGTCCGCGCCGCGTTTTTCCAGCCGCTCTTTTAAGATCGCGTTTGACGGCGCGGTAACAAAAACGCTCGTCGTTTCGTTTGCAAAGAGCTTGACGATCGCCGCCTGTCCTTGAACGTCTATATCAAAAACGACCGTTTTGCCATCTTTTAACGCGCTTTCAACCCGCGATCTGCTTGTGCCGTAGTAGTTGTTATGCACGTTTGCCCACTCCAAAAACTCGCCTCTGTCGATCGCGGCGCTAAAGGCTTCTTTGGAGGTAAAAAAGTAATCTTTTCCCTCTCGTTCGCCGATTCTCGCGGTTCTTGTCGTCGTAGATACGGAAAGATAGGCAAAGTCAAAATCCTCGCATAATTTTCTACACAACGAACTTTTGCCCGATCCGCTAGGACCCGAAACAACCAAAAGCGATCCGTTCATCATTTTTTCTTTGGAAACGCGATATTGATCGTCAGCTGCATTCCGTCCAGCAATTCGCGCAGGGTATTTGGAGGCAAAGCCGCCAACGCGCTTTCAAGCGCGCTTTTTTGCGCGCTCTGTTCCGATCCCTCGTCGGCGCGTTCGCCAAAGGTAAGCTTCAACGTTTCTTGCGATTCGTCCTCTTGATCTTCTTCGATCCGCGGCGTTAGCTCCAGCTTTTCGCCAAGCGCCAACGCCACGTCGCTTTCGCCAAGCGCCGATAATTCGTCCTCCGTCTCTTTTGCTTCCTGTGCAATCGGCGCTTGATCGCTCGATTCCTTTGGTTCGTCTGCGGCGATAGACGTTTGGTCTATATGCTCCTCTAACTCCTCGTCGATTGGAGTTTGTTCGATCGATTCTGTTGATTCGTCTGCGGCGATTGGGGTTTGATCGATTGGTTCTTGTTCGATCGGATCTATTGGATCAAGCGGTATTTCATCAAAACTGATTTTGAAATCGTCTTCGATCGGCTCTTCGGCGGGGATTTCTTGCGCGATATTCTCGTCGATCGTATCTTGGTTGCTCGGAAGCTCGTCAAAGCTCAGCGCAAACTTTTCGTCTGGAGCGCTAGCGTCCTCTATGCCAAGATCGATATCGCCAATCTCCTCCTCTTTTGCGCCGCTTTTTTCTAGCGCGGTTTCGGCGGCGCTATCCTGTTCAAGATCGGCTAAATCCTCGTCGTCAAGCAACGAACCATTTTCGCCGAGATCCAGTTTAAGCTCCTCTTGCGGCGTATTCAGATCGCCTAAATCGTCCAGATCGCCTAAATCTTCCTGTTGGGGCGCGTCAAGATCGTCCGTCAGCGTTTCGCTCGGTTTTTCTTGCGGCTCTTGGCTAATCTCGTTTAGCAACCCTTTAACCTCGTCGATCTCCTCTTTGTCCAAAACGGAAGTTTTCGGCTCGTTTGCGTCGTTAGCGCTTTGATCCGCTTGCGTTTCGTCCGCAGGTGTCTCATCCGTAGCCGCCAAGCTAAGATCGTCGTTTTGATCGATTAGATCGAACTCCTGCGCAACCTGATCGCCTTCGATCGGCGCGAGATCTTCGATTTGCGTCGTATCCGCGTCGCTAAGAGGCGTTTGCGCTTCGTCCAACGCGCCTAGATCTCCTAGATCGCCTAAATCCGCCGCGTTGTCGTCAAACAGCGCCAGATCGTCGTCGACAGATGGAAGCTCTTCTGGCGTTTCGTCGCTTTTGTTGGCGGCAAACTCGTCGGTGAGATCCGTAGGCAGAAGCGGCTTTTTAATGTAGAGATCAAAGCCCGCGATCTCTTCGCCGTTCTTGGGATATAAAAGCCCGATTTTGGCGTTTGAATACTTGGCGCGTAAAGTTTCTATCCCTTCGCCGTCCAAACTTTCGTTATCGACCAGCGCCCACGCGTAGTCGCCCGCCGCCGCGTCCGCTACGTTCGCAGCCGTCAGTAACTCCATCCCGCTTTTCTGCGCGCTAAGACGCACCAGCTTTTCAACCATCGCGTTTTTATTGATGAGTAAAATCTTCATTACCGCTCCCTGCAAGCATTTCAATTAAAGAATTAAAGCCATTGTATAGTATGCGCGCTTTTTTATCTATGTTAATAGGGGTTCAATATGCGTTTTATAGCGATTTTTTTCTTGACGCTCGCGCCGCTTCTAGCCGATCGTTACTTCTATGTAACGCCAAAAGAGGGCGCGCGAGCCGAAGCGGCGATCG
>JAISRI010000209.1 GCA_031273735.1 Helicobacteraceae bacterium | reverse complement strand
CGCGTAACCAATAAAGAGGCGGCGTTATGCTTCTTTGCGATCGCCTTTAGCGTTTCAACGTCAAAAACCGCGTGATCCCGAAAGGCGTATTTTGCGACGACGTTTTGCGGCAGAAACTTATCAAGCCGTTTCGCGCGAGAGATCGCCGTAACCAAAACCATACGATCGGTAGGATTTGAAATCTCGCATTTTCTCGCGAAATCTTCGCCTTCTTTGGCGACGAAATCCGCCAATTGGTAGGCTTTAAGCGGTAGACGGTAGCAACCTGCGGGCAAAACTCTATTGTTAAGCGGTTCTGGGAGCGGGCGAATCAAAATATCGAACTTTTTAATCTCGCGGTGGCGAAAGCCGTCGTCCAAAAATACGACTTTCGCGCCAAGCTCTTTTGCCTTCAAAACGCCCGCTTTGCGATCTATTGAAACGATAACGATCGCGCTCTTAAGAAGCGATCGGTATAAAAGCGCCTCGTCGCCTACGTCGCGAACCGCGCAACGATCGTCTAAAACGATCAGCTCGCGATTTTTGCGCCCGTATCCCCTAAGAATGATCGCCGCTTTATCGAAGCGTTTTGCCAGCGCTACGATCAGTGGCGTTTTGCCGCTTCCGCCGATCGTAAGGTTGCCGACCGAAACGACCTTAATCTCAAGATCGACGGGTTTTTTGGCGTTCAGTTTTTTCCACTGCCAAAAAGCGGCTAGTTTGCCAAGCGGCGAAAGCGCCCAAACCAAAAACTTTTGCGCGAACGAACGAGGCGCGAACAGAAGCTCCTCTATAAATGCGATTACCACGCGCGGTTTTGATCGACCTCTTTAACCGCGTCTATAACGATCTCTCTTTCTTCGTCGCTCATATCGGTAAAATTAGGCAACGAGAGAATATGCTGATAGTTGGACAGCGCGCGCGGAAAATCGGTGATCTTAATAGAGTATTTAGCGCGATAGTAGCTCATCAAATGTAGCGGAATGTAATGAACGCGAGTTTCGATCCCCTTTGCCAATAACGCGCGGGCGAAATCGTCGCGGTTTTTATCTACCTTGATAATATAGGAGCTATAGGCGTGATCGCCTTTTTTAACGGGCGGCGTAATATGCGCAAGATCCCCAAACGCCTCGTCGTATCTATCGGCGTTTTTGGCGCGTCTGCCGCGATCCTCCTCGTAAAAGGGCAGAACGTCGATAGCGTAGGCAATATCGAGCGCGCTTGGCTGATAGTCGTAGCCTACGTCTATCGCGTCGTAAGCGTAGGGAGTATTGGCGGCGTTTTCGTAATCCAGCGCGTAGTTGCGAAATTGTTTTGCGCGTTTGGCGAACTCTTGATTATGCGTGGCTATAAAGCCTACGTTTGCGCTTGCGCTAAAGCAGTCGATCGGCAATAGAGAGGTAACGAGTATATCGGGCGCGCTATTCTTAAGCGTTTTAGGAAAGCCAAACGCCCCAAAGCTCTCCACTATACTCAAAACCTCGCGCTTTTTCGCGATCTTAAAGAGTCGCTCCAGCCCGTCGGACTGCCCCGCCGCAAGCGTGTAAAAAATACCGCGTATCTTTTTGGCGCGGTTTTGCGCTAACTTCTCTTCGAGATCGTCGAAACTCATATTAAACGAATCGGGGTCTATATCCACAAAGCGCGGCTCGGCGTCGAAATGGCGGATCATCTGCGAGGCGGCGGGGTGCGCGTTTACCGACGAAAATATCTTATCGCCGCGTTTCATATCGATAGCGCATAGCGCAAGGTGAATTGCCGTAGCGGGGTTTGTAGCCGCGATCGCGTAAGGCGCGCCAAGATAGTCGGCTACGCGCTTTTCAAGTTGCGTCAGCAGTTTAAGCCTATCGCCGCTAAGCGCCTCGCGCAAAAGATCGGGCGCAATATCTTTAGAGATGGGACGAAAAAAAGGAACTTGCGACACGCAAACTCTCCAAAATATCTATTCTAACGATGATCCTACAATAAAGTAGCCTAGAACCCTTGAACGTTTAGGCTCGTTTATTTGCGCGAATAATAAGCGTTCGCGTTTGTAGCGTAGAAGGCTTTATCTTGTTAAAGACGGGTTTTTTGAATGCGTTGATCTTGGTTTGGATTCCCGCCTTCCTCCGCGAAGCGCCCGCTCAGTAGTGGAACGGAGGAGCGCAAGGCGCGGAGGACTGACGGCTGGAGACAGCCTACCGCTTCGTCGCGGGAATGACTGAATGCGGCGGCTTTGCATTATCAAAGGATGTTTTTTAGAATGCGACGATCCTTTCGTTTGTTTGGTAAAACCAACAAATACAGTCATTCCCGCGTAGGCGGGAATCCAAATACGGCGTAGCCGTGAGTATTCAGACCTTTGAGCGATTAGGGGATCAGCGCTTCGCGCTATTTGGATTCCCGCTTTCGCGGGAATGACCGCGTTTGTAGGGCTTGCCGTATAAATGGTAGTTTTCTGAATATGTCGGCTTTTTAATTCGGATTCCCGCCTTCCTTCGCGATTTACGCCCCTTTGGGGCTATCGCTTCGTCGCGGGAATGACTGTATATTAGGCTTTGCTTTGTTTAAGGTAGTTTTCCAAATGCCTAGATCATTTCGTTTGTTTAGCAAATCCAACAAGCGCCGTCATTCCCGCGAGGTATGGAGTAACCACAACGCGGCTTGTTGTAGAGGGGTTTTTTTTCATTACGC
>JAISRI010000181.1 GCA_031273735.1 Helicobacteraceae bacterium | reverse complement strand
GGTTGAAGGTTCTAAAAAAACCTCGAATATTTTGCCAATCTGCGCGTTCATCGCTTCGTAGAGGCGTTTTTTATAGAGCGATTGGACGACGTTAAGCCTAGCCGAAGCCGTTTCGTCGTCGATTTGGTTTTCCATTTTGGCGGCGGCGGTCATAGGGCGCGGCGAAAACTTAAACGAAAAGAGCTGTTCAAACTTAACCGCTCTCATAACCTCTAAAGTCTCCTCGAAATCTTCGTCGCGCTCGTTCGGAAAACCTACGATAATATCGGTCGAGATCGTAGCGTCCGACGCGACCTCGCGCACTCTCGCCGCCAACTCCAAAAAGCGCTCTTTCGTATATCCGCGCCTCATCGCTTTCAAAATACGGCTCGATCCGCTCTGAAGCGGCATATGCATATGCTTGCACACTTTAGGATTATTGGCGAAAACCTCCAAAAAGCGCTCGTCCATATGCAAAGGGTGCGGCGATTGGAAACGAATACGTTTCAAGCCGTCGATCAGGCTTATCTTTTCAAGAAGTTCGGGAAAGTCGATCGGATCGCTAGTCGAAGCAAAACGACCGCCGTAGCCATTGACGTTCTGCCCCAACAAAACGACCTCGATCGCGCCGCTATCCGCCGCCTTTTTCGCCTCGTCCAAAACGAGTTTCGGCGGAATGCTAACCTCCTTGCCCCGCGTGTGCGGCACAATACAATAGGCGCACTGCTTGTCGCAACCATACGATATGTTGATCAACGCTTGATATTTGCTCGATCGGTAGTTTGCGAACGGATACTCGCTATCGTCGTTGTCGACGTCGATATAGACCGCCCGCCGTTCGCCAACCGCCTTTGCGATCTTTGAAACGTTGCGCGCGCCTAAGACAAAATCGACGTAGGGCGCTCTGCGAAAGATCGAAGCGCCTAAATGAGAAGCCGTGCAACCGCAAACGCCGATCTTGGCGGACGGTTTTTTGAGCAGATTAAACGCGCCAAGCTCGCTAAATAGCTTACTGATCGGGCGTTCGCGCACGCTACAAGTATTGATCAAAATCAGATCGGCTTCTTCGGGCTTTTGCGCCTTTTCGTAGCCCTCTTTGCTATGTAGCTCGGCAAAAAGAAGCTCGCTGTCGCGCTCGTTCATCGCGCAACCGAGCGTTTCTATAAAGACCTTCGGCACGAGCTTTTAGAGGACGTGTATCTGATAGAGGTAATCCTCTTGATCAAGACCGTAGCGAATCTCTTTGAAATAGACGGTCAATCCTTCGTTTTCAAACTTCTTGATCGCTTCCATCAAATCTTTGTGCGAGTTGCTTTTGTCAAAATAGAAAATGGCGGAGTTGTTCTGCTTTAGCGTTTCTATCAGCCTTTCAAACGCGATGGATTTTGGCTTTGCGTTTAGCTCCGTCCTTGCGAGTTTGAGTTCCATCTTGAATACGCCTTTTTGTATAATGATTGATGGTATTGTAGCGTTTTTGCCTAAAAATGCGCTTTAACGCGAAAAAGAAGGAGCCTATTTGGAAAAAATTTTAGACGTTATCGACTCGATCGCCAACCAGCGGGGACTGAATACGCAGACTGTGCGCGACGCTCTGAAGATCGCCTACATAAACAGCGCCAAGCGCGTATTGGGACAGCGTTTAGAGTTTGACGCGATATTGGACGACGAGAAAAAAGCCTACCGCCTATATCAGGAGATCGAGGTCGTGGCAAACGACGACGAACGACTTAAAACCGAGGAAAAATACGGCGTGATCAGCTTAAAAGAGGCGCTAAAAATAGACGAGGAAGCCGAAGTGGGCGACGAATTAAAAAAAGAGATCGGTTTAGAGGCGTTTGGGCGCACCGCCGCGATGGCGCTTCATCACGAATTGGAACGCGCCCTGCAAAAAGTTACCGAGAACGCGGTTTATGAAAACTACAAATCCAAAGTCGGCAAATTGATAAACGGCGTGGTGGAGCGAATCGACGGCGAAGAGAATACCTATATCGAAATTGGCGAGGTTCGCGCCGTTCTACCCAAAAAAAACCGAATCAAAGGCGAAAAGTTTAAGGTTGGCGAAACGATCAAAACCGTCGTGCGCCGCGTAACGATGAACATAAAAGACGGAATTAAGATCGAACTAAGCCGCACCGCGCCAAAGTTTTTAGAGGAGTTATTAAGATTGGAAGTGCCAGAGATCGCGGACGGCTCGATCACGATCGAAAAGTGCGCGAGAATACCGGGCGAACGGGCAAAAGTGGCGCTTTTAAGCCATAAAGCATACGTCGATCCCGTCGGCGCTACGGTCGGTTCTAAAGGTATGAGAATAAACGCCGTCGGCGGCGAACTAAACGGCGAAAGCATAGACGCGATCGACTACTCCGATCGTCCCGAAGAGTTTATCGCCCGCGCAATGCGTCCCGCGACCGTTAGCAAAGTCATCTGCGCGGAGGAGAACAAGGCGATCGTTATGATTGAATCTGCGCAAAAAGCAAAAGCGATCGGCAAAGCGGGCGTAAATATTCGCCTTGCCTCTATGCTGACGGGATACGAAATAGAGTTACAGGAGATTGACGGCGCGTCTAAAGAGGCAAAAAGCGAAGACGCAAGCGTTCTAAGCGCGTTGTTTAATAGCTAAAATGACGGAAATCGACAAGTATTTAATCTGCCAAGAGGGAAACTCGAATAAGTTTTGGCATACTGAAACGATCGGCGCGAAACAGATTATTAAATGGGGCGCGATCGGCTCGATCGGGCGCGTTAGCCAAAAAGAGTTTGAGAGCGCCGAAGCGTGCCAAAAAGAGACGCAAAAACTGATCGCGCAAAAGTTAAAAAGCGGTTACAAAGAGGTTGAAAACGGCGATCGTATTCCGCAAAAAGCGAAAATGTCCGAAGAGGAAGAAGAAGAGCTTATATTTTGGACTACGATCGATAAAGCTAATAAATGGAAAAAAGCGCGTTGGCGCGAATACAATATAGAGGAGCATATTGAAAATATCGTAGAGATTCTATCCAAAAAGAGCAAAAAAGCGTTAATCGCTTTTGAGCGGAGATTGCGGATCAATCTACATAAACTTTATACGGCGCAAATCGCCGAGCTAAATATGATCTTAGAGTGCGGTTTTAAGAAAGAGGGCGAACGGATTATTTTCGATTCGCGCCTATCGGACGACGGATTTATCTATTTTAGATGTTGGTTACTATTAAAAGGCAAAGAGTTTTTTGACGAAATTTCTAAAAATATTAACGCGTTTCTTAGCGAAAAATACAATTTCTTCATAGACGACGTTTGGGCGGAAAGTTTGCTTTACGCTTCCGACGAAGCCTATTCGCAAAACAATGAAAACCCCGATCAATCGGTAATTAAAGACGTGGTTTTTGATATGCCCGACGTTACGCACTACGACTCTTCCGAAAAGCGCTTCGATAGAGAGCCTTTAAGCGGCGATAAATTGCAAAGCGCGTATTCGGACGTAGTCGCGCATATCATATCGGTTAGGGAGCTAAATCTCGCGCATATCAAAAAGCCTTGATTTAATACAATACGCGATCTAAAAATAGAAAGGTTTCAAAATGGACAAAATCGCGGGAAAATTGTTTGTATCTATCGCGGCGGCGGTTATTATCGTAGGGGCGCTTTTAAGTTCGGCGTATTACGCGGTGGAACAAGGCGATCGCGCCGTAGTGTTACGCTTTGGCGAAATTCAAAGCGTCTCCGAACCGGGTCTTCACTTCAAAATCCCCGTTATCGACGATATTAGAACGATCACGGTTAGAACGGTCAAACTAAGCCAAAAGTTAGAGGCTTATTCCAAAGACGCGCAAGCGGTAGATATCGCGCTGTCGATCAACTACCAGATCAAGCCTTCGGAGGTAGGCAAGATCTACTCGCAATATGGAATGAGCTACGCCGAATCGGTGATTATACCGCGAGTAAATGCGATCCCAAAAGATGTGATCGGCAAAGAAGCCGCCGTTAATATCGTGCAAAACCGCGGATCTATCGCGAAGATTATCCAAGACGATATGATCGCCTTTTTTGACCAACACGGCTTTGTCGTAGAGAGCATAAATATCGAAGACATATCGTTTTCCGATAGCTACGAGCAGTCTGTAGAAGCGCGGATGCAGGCGGAAGTCGAGGTGGAAAAGGTCAGGCAAAACCTAGAGCGCGAACGGCTAAACGCAGAGATGGTGCGGGTAAAAGCGCAGGGCGCGGCGGACGCTAACGTGGCTCAGGCAAAAGCCGAAGCCGAAGCGAAAATCCTTATAGGAAAAGCGGAAGCGGAAACGAAAGTAATAATAGGCAAAGCCGAAGCGACCGCGATCGAGGCAAAAGCGGCGGCGCTCGCAAAAAATCCAAGCCTTGTTAAGCTCATCGAAGCGGAACGCTGGAACGGCGAGCTACCCGCAACAATGATCCCAAATAGCGCAATTCCCATAATTAGCGGCGCGAGCGGAAAATAAAGGACGCAGACGCAAAAAAATAAGGAGCGGCGAATAAAAAAACTTTTTTTGTCGTCATATTTTTCAGGGGCGGCGAATCTGTTTCGGGAGTTTATCGGCGACGCTTGCTTAGGAAAAAAGGTCGTTTTTATACCAACGGCAAGTTTAGCTCAAAAAGTAACGTTTTATGTTGGCGTAGAAGGCGGAAATACGTTCTTTTTATTGCAAGAGCTGAAGCGTAGCGGCGCGGATAAACTTATCGTAGAACATATAAATAGGGGGAAAATATACATTGGCGCGTCGGCTGGATCGATGATTGTTTCAAAAGATATTGAATACGCGAAATATATGGACGATCCCGCCGTAGCCGAAGACTTAAATAACGATTTTTCCGCTCTGTCGATAGTTGATTTTTATATTGTGCCGCATTACGCTAATTTTCCTTTCAAGAAAGCGGCTGAAAAATAGTTGCGGAGTATTCAGATAAATTAGACTTGCGCCCAATTAGCGCTAATCAGGCGCTTATTGTAGATAATGAAAAAGTCGAAGCGCTTAGCGCAAAAACTAAAAAGAAGACAAATTATAGAGACGATAATGAAAAATAGACCGAAAGTATTGGCGAATAACCCAAAAGAGGGCGATATATTTTATTTTAATATGAACGGACGGTATTATTTTTTTCAAATAGTAAAAACGCGAATAGACGAAAAATATACGGCAATGAAATATCAATATTATATTGTCGTTTTTGAAAAGTCGTATACCTCTCCGCCAACAGATAAATCGGAAATAGATCTCGCGAAGATTTACCGCGTAAAAGATAGACCAAAAAATACTTTGTTGTATATTGTTTCGGCATACGAAACCCCTACGTTGCAAATAGTGCATTGGGAGCAGACGTATTATGAAAAAGATAAAATGAAAATAGATATAACATATTGGGGAAACGAAAAGGTAAATACGGATAATTTTATCCCTCAAATAATAACCGAAACTACTTTTCCTATAAACGTGGTAGAGAAAGATGGTATTGAAATTTCTCCGACGCCGGCGCATTTTGGATATATTTATTCTATAATAGAAAGCGATCTAATATATAAAAATAAAAAGGCGGTAAAAATAACGGCTAAATATTTTAAGGGCTGGATAGGAGCTACGGATAGCGACATAATCTTAAAAATAGAAAAAATAATAGACGTTTTTGAAAAGGACTGCAAAACGAACGGCGTCGAAAAATCGTTAAAAAAATGTATTAAAAGTATCAATAGCCTAGATAATAAAGAAACGTTTATATATATGATCGAAGCGGAAAATATCCACGATACGCTAATAAAAATCTCCCGAAATAACGGATTTGACGAAACAAAAGCGGTCGAGATAATAGATAAAGAAAGAGATTGGTAAAACCCAACCTCTTAATATGATAGCCTTAAAAGATAGTAGCGCGTCAAAAACCATATCGCTAGAGTTTGCGCGGCGGCGATCGTCGCAAGCGGTTTTTACGCGCAACTTGAGAAAAAACGGCGGCGATTTTGACCTCTTGGGCGATCGAACAATCGAAAAACTTCGCAAACGCGAGGCGCTTTTGGCTAGAATCGCGCAACCAAATTAAAGTAACGAAAGCGCGGATAATCGATTATTTCGCGTATTTTCGCGCTTAAGCGAGGCGAGGAGATCTCTCGTAAAGATTTTTGGTCGAAAAAACGTCAAAACCGCTTCCGATCGTCAATTTTACGCGTTTACGGGCGATATTTTTTGATTTTTTCGCCAAAATCGACGCTTTTTTGCGCCCGTCTTACCTTACTTTAAGCCTTGCGTTTTTATCATACTAGTTGCGCATTTAACTTTACGGAAGGAAATTCTTGTCAGACCCTTATAGTAGGCGCGAGGCTAAACCTCGATGACGCTTTTGCTTGTTTATCTTTTTTCGGCTTTGATTATTTCGTTTATTTGCTCCGTTTTGGAAGCCGTTTTGTTATCCACGACGCACAGCTATATTCAGTCGCTCCATAAGAGTAATCCAAGCGGCGCGGCGACGCTAAAAGCGGTCAAAAAGAATGTGGATAAATCCATTTCCGCCATTTTGACGCTGAACACTTTTGCCCACACGATCGGCGCGGCTGGCGTGGGCGCGGAGGCGCAAAAACTATTTGGCGACAAATATATGGCGCTTACGTCGGTGGTTTTGACGCTTTTGATCCTCTACGTTTCGGAGATTGCCCCTAAGACGATTGGAGCGAGGTATTGGAAGGCGCTTGCTCCCGCTTGCGCAAAAACGATTGCCGCGCTGATTACGATCACATATCCATTTACGTTATTAGCCACGCTTATTAGCAAAATGTTCGGTAAAGAGAGCGCGCATAGCCACAAGATCAGCCGCGACGAGATTTTGGCGATGACCGAGCTTGGCGAACAAAGCGGCGCCGTGCGCGAAAAGGAAGCCGATCTGATCGAAAATCTAATGACGCTAAACGAGGATAAGGTAAAAGATATTTTAACGCCTAGAAGCGTCGTTTTCGCGCTTCAAAAAGATATAAAAGTCGGCGACGCGGCGAGAAAATCGGATATTTTTATCCGATCGCGTATTCCCGTTTTTAATCAAAATATCGACGACGTGATCGGCGTGGTTCATAGTAAAAAAATCTTAGAGGAAGAGGTTTTAGAACATAGCGATCGAACGATCGAGGAGATTGCGTTGCCAATTTTTCGCATATCGGAAAATATCCCCGTTTTTAAGGCGTTGGATATGTTTATTCGCCGTAAAGAGCATCTTTTTTTAGTCGTTGATAATTACGGGCAGACGGCGGGAATAGTTACGTTGGAGGACGCGATCGAACAGCTTTTAGACGTCGATATTATGGACGAATACGATCAGGTCGAAGATATGCAGGAGTTTGCGAAACTTAAAATGAAAAAGAGTCAGAAAACCCAAAACGGAGCTAGAGAATAAAATGCAAATAGCTATGAAACGAGCGCTTAAACAAAACGTCGTTTTTGGCGCGTTTCTTGCGCCGTCTGGCGTAACGACGGCGTTATTTTTAACTATAGGCGCAAACGACGGCGACGACTATAAACTATTTTTTATTTATCTTATCTTTGCTTCGCTTGCCATATTTCTTACCGGTTTTATATTTCGACCTCTTATTAGAATAAAGGGGGGATTTACATATCTTTCCGCCGTTTTTGTCGGCTTAATTTGCGGAGTTCTTAGCCACCCTGTATGTTGGACTCTTACGGCGATCTTTTACAATAAAATACGCGACTTTGGATCGGAGATCGATGCGATACTTACATTATCTATTATTAGTATTGTATATTGGAGTTGGATAACGGCGATATATTCCATTATAGTCGCGTTATTATTTACGCGAAGCTTATTGAAAAACGAGCGCTCAAACGGCGACGACTCAGGTTGAAAGTTAAATTAATGGGTTATGCGATTTGCTTACCGCTCTATGGATTGACGTTTTGTATACGCGCCGCATCGAATATTTTATTTACGGCGCGATTTATATTTGCCTTTGTTATAGCGGGTAAAACTACAAGATTTTCAAAATACGCAAAACCTGATGGACAATCAACTAAATAAATGGTTCGGTAATTCTGATGAAAATTTTGAAGCAACGGAAAATCAACCCATTATTCCGCAGATAGAAATATTCGCAAAGAGTAATGATATTGAACTGCCAGAAGGATGGAAAGTCCTGCTTGCTAAAAGCGTAAAAACGCAATTATTAAAGGATAAAGCACAAGTTGATGATTCAGCCATAAAAACGTGGGCGTCTTTGTTTGAACGAGTTAGTAAAGACTAATATTTGCATGGAATCATCAATCGCCTATATGGCGTGATTCGGTTCTGTCCTTTATTTTTTGGATAAGGCATTCGCGCTATTGCCAGTTGTGCATAATCTCGCTATATTTCTTCCAATTTATATCGGATATTTCAGATATAGCAACGTCAACAATGCGGCGGGAAAAAACACCATCAACGCTATAGCATAACTCATCCAGACGCTTTGAATTTTCTTGCCAGTCTTCCGGTTTTTCAAAAAATTTAAGAAGATGTATCGATTTATCTCCCAGTTTTTCAGCAACAAGCGTTTCGGACAATAAATCATTCAACTTAACGCTATGTCGCATCAGTAGTCGGTCAGATATCAGGGTGTACCAGTACATTCCAGGAATATATTTATTCAAGTCTTCTCCCATCCCATAGTCCATATGATTTATGCCTATGTCAAAACAATGACGGTTCCTATGTTTGTATTCGTCTATATTACATGCAAGCCCAAAAACAGGATTATATTTGACGAGATTTTTGAAAAGTGGAACGATAAGCTCACCCGACAAATATTTGGGTATCCATAGTGTAACATCCGCACGTCCATAATTATGAATGGATATATCAAAACTTGATTTCTTGTTTTCCGAATATAACAAAAACCCGATTGAGTTGTTCTTGTAAAAGTCCAGAAATTTTGTTTTGTCTGACAATACATTTGCTTTGGGGATTCTGCCTTCGTTTGCAGTAAAATAAAACGGCTTGATGGCTTCAGGCAAACAAGTCAAGTCGTTAACAACATTAACCACATCGAAGGGTTTGTCAAAATAAAGTGTAGCTTTAATCATTTTGAGGTCCTAAATTAGAGCGTCTAATTACACGACATAATCTGTCTTAGCAATTTGGAATTATACCGCATAAAATGAAAACGCGTTTTTGTTTTAAGCTCTTTACAGAGCTAAATAATTCATTCATAAAGCGCTTAAAACCTATGTCAAAATGCGAAAATATATTCGCGTAATACGCCAAGCCTATGATTATGCGCTTAGACAAGAGCGCTCAACGATTGGTTCTAAGAACGCTAAAAGTTGTTCTATCCACTCATCAAATTCATAGTAACGATAATAGACAACCGACTTTCTTCTAAGTCGATTGCAAAATAGCCTCCATTTATAATCCTATAAAATAGGATCAACCAAAAGACGACAATTTAAAACTCCGCCATTAAATCCATTATCGCCCGTCAATGGTGTTTTAGATTTTGTATTGTTACTTATAAGCCGTTGTTCTATATGCATAAAGTCGAATATAATAAAGCTCACTACAAGGGGTGAGAATATGATTGCTAAACAACTTGGCTAACGAATAAAACAGCTCAGAACCGCACTCAGGCTTAGTCAGGAAAAACTTGCTTTGAAAATTGATATGGATCAAACTTACTTCGCCTCCGTAGAAAGTGGCAAGCGCAATATATCGCTCATAAACATAAAAAAGATAGCAGACGGGTTGGGAGTATCTCTTTCAGAGCTATTCAGGGGGATTCTTTGATGCTTGGAGAGTTTAAAACTGAGATTATAGGCATTTCTACCGAAGTTGCAATCGCAGATGAATTTGGCGTAACTATCAACGATGATTATCGTTGCCGTGCTAATGAGCAGATTATAACGATGACGCGCGGAGTCGTTAAAACGGTCTTTGCTGAATACGATATTCCTACGCCAATACTTCATATTGCCGAAGGACAGAATCCCGTTGACTTTATGCTTGCGAATGGGAAAACTCTATCTGTTAAGTCAAATAAAAAGAGCTTGGGCAAGGTAGCGCCACAGAATGTTGGTCAACCAACTGCCGCCACATATTGGAAATACTTTGCCGATTTCGCAGACGTGGCAATTCCAGCAGATTACAAAGGCAAAACCGAGATGTTCAAGCGTGTTTCACTCGATTGTATAGATGAAGTTATGAATCGTTATTGGAAAAATATATTTGACTGCGATTATCTGATTCACTTTTACGATTTTTGCCAAAAATCAGAAATGTTAAATAGCGTTCCGAAATATGTCGCATTTGCTAAACGTAAAACGCCCGCGTGGGAACGCAAATGGTTTTCCTTTACTCAAACTGTTGACTCGTGGAACGAAAGCAATACCGTAAAATATTGTGGCGAATCAATTGGTGAGTTCCAAGTCCACAACAACCGAGACTGTTTTAAGTTCCGGTTTAATATGAAAGGCATTGCAAACCTGATGGAAAAAGGGATAATATAAATAATATCCTATTTGTTTTGGTAGTGTAATAAAATTTTCATAAAGGTAAAGATTCTTCATATATAATCTAATAGGAGGGGGTTGGATTACAAAGAAGGACAGAATAGCAGGATAGGTGCACAGAGTTGATTAGGAGATGATTGAACTGTACAAAGTAAAGAGTATACAAGATATCGAATTATGCCACCTAAACTTTTTTAAACACAAATATATACTCGTGCTTAAATATATAGAAATCATTAGTGATGGCGCGATACCGCCAAATTCCTTGTTGCCCAAATTTGCCCTTTGTGTCCTCGAAATTCTTAACAATTGTCGCTTTCTGCTTGAAGCCGCGCTTGCGCATAACTTCCATGCAGTAAAAACCGAGCGGAACAATCTCGCTGTTCGCATATTTATCTCCAATAACAAGAGCGACATATCGATTGCGTTCAAGCACAGAGCAGACATTGTCCACAACCTTGCCAAACTTTACAATAAAATCGTCTATTGTTGATGCGCTAGATAGGTCGGCGGGGTTATCAGAAAACTTTATAATATTCCAAATACGGCGGGTGGAGTATCACAAACTGGACTTGCTGCAATCCATTTTGTTCAAGGATTGCCGCGACATTCACTGAGCAGCTATCGCCAACATAGGCATTGGCTATTGTTCCAACTCGATTTTCGGAACATATGCGCCCAATTGCTTCATTTACTACAGACTTTTGGAGTTCGATGCCAATTGAGTTTCGCCCCACACGTTGCGCTTCAATCAATGTGGTTCCGCTACCCATAAATGGGTCAAGCGCCCAGTCGCCTTTTCTTGTGTATCGCGATAAAAGTTGATATGGAATTTGTGGAACGAAATTGCCGTGATACACTCCACCGTGTGCCCCTGAATTATCACGGCGATCTATAAGCCAAAGCGAGTCAGTCCATATATTACTATAGCTTTGCCAATCGTTGGTGTTGATGTCATTATATCGACCCATAGAACATTCTTTTATTTTATAAGCACATGCAGATACTCAACAGTACTGTCGGCTTTATGTTCACGAGCATCCTCTTTATCGGCACGAAAACGGCGATAGTCTTGCGTAAACTGTTCGTATTTCCCGTAATGTTTCATAATGCTCCTAATGGTATCAAGTGGCATCAATCCTTCATTGTTATAGCTCAAGAAAATATATTTGAAGTTGGCCTTTGCTATCACATCGTCAAATGCAGATTCAACCGTTCGCTTGGAGCAAAAAGCGCTCTTTTGCCCATCGGGGTTTCGTAGTCCCGTGACGCCGCTAAGAATTGGATTATCATTTCTAGAAATCGTTTCAAGAACATGATAGTTGGAACAATATTGCCGTGCGTTATACGGCGGGTCAAGATATAAAATATCGCCTTTGACTTTACGGATAATTTCATTTATATTTGAGCAATATGCCTTACCTCGTTCACCGTCAACGAGCGGTAATAATTCGAGCTTGAATGGTTTTGCCGCGCTTGATTTTATGTGTTTCAAATAAGCTCCGTATACGCTTGCTGTATTTGCAACTTTATCAATCGAATTTATAAGTCCAGACAAGTAATAATAATACTCGTCATCGTCAATTTTCCTAGTAGAAAACAAATTGTTTAATGCATTGCGAATTGCGTCACATTTCCGTCCATTCTCATCGATGAAATAGTTACGTCCGCTACCAGATCCCGCACAATAATTTTGGTAAATAAATCCATCTTCGCCATCTAACGAATTTAACCACTCCAAACGTTCTAAGGTTATTGGTGGCACATTCTCAACATAATGACGATTTAATGCGTAAGCATAGTGTTGGATGTCGTTGGCAATAACAGTATATCCCTTACGCTTAAACATACCGCCTACCACTCCTGTTCCAGCAAATAAGTCGGCAAACACGCCGCCGCAAACATTACTCCCTGCAACGTCATCTATCGTATGCTCCAAGAAGCCAA
>JAISRI010000171.1 GCA_031273735.1 Helicobacteraceae bacterium | reverse complement strand
GCGATAAAACGCGGCTTTTCGCGGGATAGCTAAAAGCTCATATAATTAGCTTGAGTTTGCCCGTTGGGAGAAAGTATGCGTTTTCGTTCGATTCTATTTTCGTTAATTTATTTTCCAACCTTAGCGGTTATTTTTATCGCTGGATCGCTCGCGGGTATTTTTATACCCTACAAGTGGCGTTTTTTCGTGCCAATATGCGTTTTTAATATCGCGTCGTTTTTGCTTCGCGTAATCTGCGGCGTAAAATATCGTATCGAAGGGCGCGAAAATCCGCCAAAAGATAGAGTCTTTATAGCGGTAAGCAATCACCAAAGCACTTGGGAAACCTACGCTATCCAAACGCTGATCGTGCCGATATGCACGCTACTTAAACGCCAACTTTTATGGATACCGTTCGTTGGTTGGTCTATAGCGTTTTTGCGTCCGATCGCCATCGAGCGTTCAAGCCCGATCGCCGCTTCGAGAAAGGTATTAAAGGTAGGCGCCGAGCGACTAAAAAACGGCGTTAGTTTGCTGATCTTTCCCGAAGGAACAAGAACGTCCGTCGGCGAGATAAAAGAGTTTAAAAAAAGCGC
This sequence comes from Helicobacteraceae bacterium, assembly GCA_031273735.1. Lineage (GTDB taxonomy): Bacteria > Campylobacterota > Campylobacteria > Campylobacterales > SZUA-545 > JAIRNH01. The sequence continues at coordinate 3,197 of JAISRI010000171.1, read as the reverse complement.
GGCGGTTTTAGCCGCAAAGACGGGCGCTCCTATCCTGCCGATCACGCATAACGCCGGAGCTTGTTGGCCCGCGAGAACCTATCTGAAACGAGGCGGCGAAATCGTTATGAAAATCGGCGCCCTGATCGAAACGCGTGGCAAAAGCGCCGATCAGATTCACGACGAATATACGGCGTGGATACGAAAAACTATGAGCGAGTTATGATCGTTTTTTCTCGTCGTTTTCTTTTAGATAGTCGGAAAGTTTGACGCTATTGGCGCGAAGCAGGGCTTCAAAAGCGTCCTCGTCGATCTCTGGCGTAGCCGCGCCGCTAGAATCCAGCAAAAGATTACTCTGCCCGACGAGCAAAAGAAACTCTTTATCTCGAAACCGCGCCAAAATAAAACGATTTTTAGCGTCGATAGGTTTTTGCCAAACTACCGAGATTATATCGCTATTCTTGCCGCGAAGTAGCCACGAACCGCTCCCGCCGCCGCGCACAAGGCGAGCCATAATCCACAAAAGCAGAAGCCCCGCGAGGAAAATCCCCGCTATCATATAGCTTTGCGTCAGTTGAACGCCTACGATCGGCTCGTCTAGGCTAGTCGTGTTGGAATCTCTCGTAAGACGAATCAGAAGCGTTTTGCCGTCGCCGATCACCCTTGCGTCGGCGCCGACGCGCGTTCTTGGCGCAATTCGCACGATTGTTTGGCGATCTCTTGGCGAAATGCGCGCCGTAGAAACGAGCGCGCCCTGTTTTGGCGTGAAAATGTAGGGCGTAGAGGTTTGCAGATCGTTGATCGTCAATACAATTTGCGAGTCCTCCCTCGTTTCGGAGATTTTGCCGTTAAAAGCCGAATCGAGATGTAAAGTTAGCTCTACGCCTCCATTGACAAAATCGACTCTAGCGTCTTTGAGAGTCGCGCCAAATAGGCTCAAAACGCATAAAAACCATATAAAAATAGCGCGTTTCAATTGTTCTCTTTTGCAAAATAGTAAAGCACGGCATTTGCGTCCAACACCTCATTGACGCGAATCGCCAGGTTTTTTTCATACACCATCACTTCGCCCCGCCCGATAATTCGCCCATTGACGTAGATTTCGACCGATTCGCCCGCAGGCTTGCCTAAATCGATCACCGATCCGCGCTCAAGGTTAAGAATCTCGCGTAGCGGCAAGGTGGTCTGCCCTAAGTCTGAAACCAGCTCGATCTCCATAGCCAAAAGCTCGGAAAAATCGGGGATCAGCTTATCGGCGGCTCTATGTTCCGTTTCTTCCGAATTTATCATAGTTCCGCCTCGACTACGCCAACGCTAAAAAAATCCCCCGCAAAAGCGTAATGTAAAATAAATGCCGCGCTTTTGCCGATCGCTTTTGCCTTACCCTCGAAACGCGGCGCGGATATATCAAACTTTAACCCGCGATCGGAGGCGAGCGCTTTTGCCTTGCCCGCGATCGAATTGGCTATTTCGCCGATCAGATCGCGCAATATCTCGTCGTTTGGCGTCTCTTCGTTTAGAAAAAGTTTCGCCATCTTAACGAGGCTTGGGCGCGAAATATAGACGCATACCCGCCGTTTTTCGCCGTTTGTCGCATCGACGCTTGCCGCCCAAGCGCGTTTGCGCCGCGTCGATTGCGTTCGCTTTGCGTCGCCTCCTAGCGTTTGGCTGGCAAAGTAATCGGCGGATTCGACTAGAGCTTCCTGCAAAGACGTCATTTCGCGCTCCTTATATCTACCGCATTTTAGCCGCGTTCGCCTAAAATATGCGTATAGAGTTAAATAAATCGGCGCTTCAAAACGCGTTTGGCATTGTTTTTGCAAACGCCAACGCCTCCGTATGATTTCAGTTACGTCGGCAGGATCGACGGAATCATTAGCTCCGATACCGATAGATTGATTGCCGTTGATACTGACTTCGCCGATATTTACGATCGAGTTATCGCCCGCGACAGTCGCGGCGTTTTTCGGTTCGGGGCGGTTAAAGAATAGCCAATCCAACGGAAGCTCATCACAAAATCTCATCTGCCCGAAACGCAAAAAATCGAAGCGCGGGTATTTGAGGAAGTCCGCCGACTATCAAACTCCGAGTTAAAGGCGGTTTTGGAATTAGCGGAGGAGATTGGCTTTTTTAAGATAGTTATAGGTATCGCAGTCGCCTAAGTTGCAGGCTTTTTGGGCGTCGGCGCTCGCTTTATCATAATCTTTTAACTCTCTATAAGAGCGGGCGCGACTATCGTAAGCATGTTGATGGTTTGGATCGAGTTCGATCGCTTTGGTAAAGTCGGCGATCGCTTTTGTATGATCTTTCGTCTTGTAGTAGGCATATCCGCGAGCGTTGTAACTCCACGCGTCGTTCGGATCGAGTTCGATCGCTTTATTGTAATCGGTAATCGCTCTATCAAAAGAGTTTAACCTAGAATAGACGTATCCGCGATTTCGATAGGCTCTCGTATAGTTAGGATCAAGCCTAATCGCTTGATTAAAGTCGTTAATCGCCTTGGTTTTCATATCCATATCGACGTAAGCATATCCGCGATTGTTATAAGCGGCTACATAGTTTGGATCGATTTTAATCGCTTGATCGTAATCCTCGATTGCCCGCTTGTATCTTTTTAGGTTAGCGTAAGCAATGCCGCGATTGTTATAAGCGATTGCGTAGTTTGGATCGAGTTCGATCGCTTTATCAAAATCGGCGATAGCCGCAGAGTTGTTGTTCGTGTTCAAATAGGCGCGTCCGCGACTATTATAGGCGGATTTGAAAGTTGGGTCGATCTCAATCGATTGGGTATATAGAACAATCGCCGCGTAGTAGTCGCGCCGATCAAAGGCGGCTTGCCCTTTGCTAAACTCGCCGTTATCCGCATAAGTAAAAACCGCCGAGAGAGCGAAAGGCCTTTCCAAAACCTGATTTTATTATTCGGCTTATTAAAGCTACTCGTCGATAAGATTTAGGCTTAAAGTATGGCGATCGGTTACGACGGCGGAAAACTCGCCGTCAAAAACTTTGATCTTGCCTATTGTTCCTTCGACCGTTACGGCGCGTTTTCGCGCGGTATTTTGCATAGCTCTCGCCTCAAAAATTATCTCGTCCGCAACTTTTAACGCCGCTAAAAAATTGCAACGCGCTACGACTAAAACGACGTTTGGCTTATTTATCGCCGCGATCGCCGCGAACGAAGCGGCGTTAAATAAAAAACCCGCGTGGATCATACCGCG
>JAISRI010000160.1 GCA_031273735.1 Helicobacteraceae bacterium | reverse complement strand
GACGTTTTCGGCGCGACCGCTTCAAAATCGACGTCGCCTTTTAACTTGCCGTCTACTTTGCTTACGCCAATATCGACGACGACCGCTCCCTCTTTGATCATATCGGCTTTGATCAGCCCCGCTTTGCCTACGCCCGCGAAAAGCAGATCGGCGCGGCGCGTATGATCCGCTAGATTGCTTGTCAAAATATGACAAATATCTACCGTCGCGCCCGCGTTTAGCAGTAAAGCCGACATAGGTTTACCCACTATAGCGCTTGCGCCGACGACAACCGCGTTTTTGCCCTTAACGTCGATCGCGTTTGCTTCGAGAAGTTTCATCACGCCAAGCGGAGTGCAAGGCGCGAAGGTATCCAGCCCAGCGATCAACCTGCCCGCGTTGTAGGGGTGAAAGCCGTCTACATCTTTATCTACGGCGATCTTTTCTAAAAGATCGGTCGGATCGATCTGTTTTGGAAGCGGTAGCTGTATCAAAATGCCGTCCAAAAACGGATTATTATTCATCATCGCTATCGTGTCGAGAATCGCTTGCGGCTTGATATTTTCGGGCATTTTATGAACGACGGAATAGACCCCGACCGCCTCGCACGCCTTTGCTTTCATCTGAACGTAAAGCTCGCTTGCCGCGTCGTTTCCAACCAAAACGACGGCGAGACCGGGAACGATCCCTTTGCTCTCCTTGAGCTTTGCCGTTTCTTTTTTTAACTCTTCTTTGATTTTTGCCGATAATGCGGCGCCGTCCAATAATTGCATTGGCTAATTATAGGCAAATGCGAATTTGGATCGAAAGAAAACTAAAAGCGGCTTGATATAATTCTTGCCTAAAAAGGATTTTTTTGAGATTGTTACTTATTTTACTCGCCGCAAACGCCTTTGGGGGCGAGCCTTTTATCACGATCAAAGAATACGGTAAGGCGCTTTACAACTCTTACGACAATCTTTCTTGCGCGGCTTGCCACGGCGAAAAAGCCGAAGGCAAGATTCTCGCCCGTTACGAACGCAACCAAAAAATAGAGACGATCGCCGCGCCGCCGCTTAAGCAATACTCCGCAGAGGATATAAAAAAAGGTCTTGCCAAACACGGCTTTGGACCCCCGTTTTACCTTAGCGATACAGAGCTTGACGCGCTTGAAACCTACCTTATGAACGAGTAAAAATGCCGTTTATCGCCGCCAAAACCGCGTTTTGATAACTTTCGATCGACGGATTTTGACCCTTGTAGGCTATGTCGAAAGCCGTTCCGTGATCGACGCTGGTTCGCGCGAAAGGAAGCCCTAACGTAACGTTGATCGACTCTTCAAAAAAGAGCGCCTTTAGCGGCGACAACCCCTGATCGTGATACATTGCGACGACGATTCGATAGCGCTCCAACGCCTTTGGGGCAAAAGCCGTATCGGGAACGATCGCGCCTTCAAAGGCTTTAAGATTCAGCGTTTCGTTCGCCTTTTTGATCGCGCTCTCTATAATCGCTTCTTCCGAGCCGATCGCGCCGCGATCGCCGTTATGCGGATTCAAGCCCAAAACGCCGATCGGCGCGATCGGCGCGACTTTATAAAAACGAACCAAGAATTCGCTTAAAGGTTCCAACGCAATTCGATCGGCTACGGCGCGAAGCGCGATATGATCGGTAAAAAACGCGACGTAGCGCTTTGGAGCGCCAATTAGCATAACGGCGTTTTTATCGACCCGATCGCGCAGGTAGTCGGTATGCCCTTTGTATTTCAGCCCCGCCGCGTTCCACGAGGCTTTATTGATTGGCAACGTTACGATCGCGTCCGCCTCTCGTTTTGAAACCAAATCGATCGCTTGAACAAAACTCGCAAAACTCGCTTCGCCCGCGTTCGCGTCGATCTCGCCCGCTTTTATCTCGATTGGTTTTTCGCCTCCGATCGCGTTAAAATCTTTCGGTAAAGTCGCGCCCAATTTGCGCGCGGCGTTTTGCGCGTTCTGCGGCGAAACGCAATAGAGCGCAACGCAACGCGAACTAACAAACGAATGCGCCTTTAACGCAATCTCAAACCCTATCCCGTTTAGATCGCCTATGCTTATCGCTATTTTTTTCATTTTCCGCCTTTTGGCTTGCGATCGTATCAATAGCGCCTTAAAGCCCTTTTCTTGACGCTCTTCATATTCTAGTTAATTATCCCGCGTCAAGATTAAGGAAGTCGTTGGTATAGTTCGCAATTCCATTTCAAGGATTTAAGTATGCAGAATGCGCAGTCATTCAAAAAGTTGGCTTTTTCGAGCGTTCGAAAAGGTCTTGTGGGAGCCGGTCTTGCGCTGGCTTTAGTCGGTTGCAGCGATAGCGATAGCGATAGCGGCGGCAACGGGGGGGGGGGGGGCTTCGCTCCTAGCATCCAAATAGCGGCGGGCGGTAAATACGTCGTAGCCCTAAAATACGGCGGCGTTCTATACGCTACGGGCGATAACAGCAACGGTCAGCTTGGAGTCGGACACGCTTCTACCCGCTACTACCCTACGCTGGTTTCAAGCCTGCTTGGCGTGGCTTCCGATTTAGTTACGACGATTAGCGGTACAAATGCGTATGTCGCGGCGGGCGATAGCCATACTTTGGTCGTAAGCGCTACCGGCGATCTATACTCGGCGGGCGACAACCACTTCGGTCAGCTTGGGCTTGGTAACTCTTGGGAATACAACGAGTATAACTTCACCAAGGCAACGACGTTTGATGCAACTACAGATTCGACAGGCGTTTTTAACCCTGTAATTTACAATCCTCCAGTATTTAAAAAAGCGGCGGCGGGTCTAAATCACTCTGTCGCTATTGACAGCCAAGGCGGATTATGGGTAGCGGGTTCTAACGCTTACGGTCAGCTTGGAGTTGTAAATACGGGCGTTGGTTCAAATGGTATCAGACCCGTATTTACCAAATTGGCTATTACAACCAGCGCTTACTTTTCCGAAGCTAATGGCACGGCGGCTACCCCTGCAGCTAATTTTCAAGCTATTGCGGCGGGCGACAATCATACCTTGGTGGTAGCTAACGGTCAAATTTGGGGGGCTGGAGCTTATAGTAGCGGTCAGCTTGGCTTTAGCACCGTAGGAGGAAGCAGCAATCAAGGCGGAAAATTTGTTAAAGCCCTTGATTTTAACGATACCACGAACGGTTTTGACGCGGGATCGTTCATTGTTAGCGGCACAACGCCAATTCAGGCGGTAGCGGCGGGCGAAGCGCATAGCGTTGCGTTAGATTCGCAAGGCAATATTTGGACGACGGGCGATAACAGCAATGGTCAGCTTGGGCTTGGCGCTGGCTTAACCCCCAATAGATTTACCAAAGTAAGTCTCTTTAACGGCGGCGTCGATTACAAAAACGCTCCAAAGCCTGTGTTCAAAGCTATTGCCGCAGGTAAAAATCACACCGTAGCCGTAGATGTAAACGGTTCTCTATGGACTGTGGGAGCCAACGAGAGCGCTCAACTTGGACTTAACGACGGAGATGAGGATAGATATATCTTTACCAAAGTTACGTTTAACGGACAAGATTTGCCCATTTTCGTAGACGTTGCGGCGGGCGACGATTATACCGTTGCGATCGACGCCAGCGGCAGAGCTTGGGTAGCGGGTTCTAACGCTCACGGTCAGCTTGGCTTTGGGAAATATAGCGACACGGCGGGATATTACGATATCAATTTGGAGTTTACTCCGTCGCCTCTTTAATCGATTAACGTCTTCGCTTTTCTAACGAAATAGGAAAGCGAGGCTTTACTTCTCGATAACTCCCGTTTTTCTCTCGTAGAAAAACGGGAATCCTATCAACCGACCCTTAAACCGCTCTAACTGCGTCGCAAAAGCCGACGCAAGGTTTTTAATAAAATTGCGTTATGGTTGAAATCTCTCGCGTTTGTATATCTATAAAGACGTATATTGCGCCGTTATCGTGAAAACGTTTATCCGTAATCTCTAACTGTCCGATAAAAAATAGCGGCTTGTCGTCTTTGATTATCCACTCTGGATTTTGTATCCATTTTGGCGGTTTGTTTTGAAAGCGAAATAATTTATTATAATTATCGCGTATCGTTTGTTTTAACTCCGTTTTCGATCCTTTGAAATCTTTAGGAATAATATATTCTTCTATAAACCGACTATCCGCGTCGATATATTTTGGTTGATTAGATAGAACCAAATCTAACCTATCTTGATGATTACGCGTTTTTGCGCGCGCGATCGCCTTTGCGTCTAAAAATAGCTCTAACGCGCCTATCGCGTCGCGTTGATCTTCGATTTTTGAATAATTTAGACATATTAAATAGTCGTATAGATTAGCGGCAATCTTAGCGATATACGTTCCCGCCCAATTTAGCGTAGGCTCTTTAAGCGCGGCTTCCAAGTTGGCGTTTGAATATAGCTCTTGTTCAAACTCTTTTGGCGTTATATCGCCTTGCGCAAACTTGACGATAATATCGATTTCACTCGTCTTTTTCTTATCGTTTAACAAGTTACAATAGCCTATATTGTTCTGATTCGCTCGATAGATAATTCGTCTTTTTTCATCTTTTATAAATAGATGGCGCTCGGCGAAATCTCGCTTCTAACAAGATTCGCTTCGGCGGCGGCAATCAGCTTTGCTCCGCCTACGTTTTTATCGCCCGCCGCTACGCCAAAAATAGCCGCGACTTTAAGCGATTGATCGTCAAATAAAAACTCGCCGTTATTGATCATATCGACAATCTTTCTAGCGATCGCTTTAAGCGATTCGGTATCTTCTTTATTGGTTAATACCGCCAATCTGTTCGATCCGATCGCGTAGATAACGTCGTCGCCCGCAATTACTCTTCCTATAAGCTCGCTAGATCGTTTCAAAACATAGTTTGCCGCCGCGATAAATAGCGCGTCGTTATCGCAATGAAGATGAACGCCGGTTACGATTAAACCAAAAGCTCTTTTGCCGTCCAGATCTTCCAAAAGCGCCCTGCGATTAGGCAAGTCGCTTCCTTCGTCTATCGTAAGCGGCGGCAAAAGTTTTGCGTGAGTTAAACGCATTTGATTGGCAAAGTCGTCAAACTCCGTAATCCCCATCGGTTCGAGCCGATCGGCTTTGCGCGTCCCCAAACGATACGAAAAACGCGCCACAATATCAAGAGGGCGAATTATGCTTTGGGTTAGCAGTCTTGTCGTTCTTACGCTTCTAAGAACAAACAGGCAATAAAATAACGCGATTGAGGCGGCGATAACGGCTGAAATATAAATTAGATCGCGGTAGAGTTTTGCGCCTTGCGCATCTATCTCAGAAATCTTTGCGCCAAAGACGATCATTATCGGCAAACCCTCTATACTTTCCTCGATTAAATTAAAGCTGTCTTGTTTCGATCCCTCCAAATATCTTTGCGGGTTAAAATCGTTTGTATCGGAGCTAGATATGATCGTTTTATTTTGCGTGTCGGCGATAAAAATAAAGCTATCTTTTGAAAGAGGGACGCTTTTTATTATATCTTCGAAAAGCGCCGCGGATAGCTCAAAACCCGCTACGCCGATCAGATGATTGCCCGCAAAAACGGGCGATATGATTTTAGGGCGCTCGCCCAAAACGAGCCGCCACTGTTTGCGCGGATTTTTACGAAAAAGCTCGAAAAGCGGTTGCGTAATCGAATCGAGTTCGCCTTCCGCGTTTGGCGTTTTGTCGATTGGCGGACTGACCAAAATAAAAGGATCGTCTAAATAGATAAAACCGCCTGAAACAGACGATCCCAACGCGTCCGTTTGCGCTTTTAAAAGCGGCGAAAGAAGAATCAGTCGGCTTGCTTTTTTACGCGAATCTTGGTTTAACTCGACGGGCGTATAGAAAACGAAGGGCTTTTTTTGCTCGCTTTTGTAAAAGCCGCCCTCTTTATAAAAGATCGCGTTGTAATTAAACCGATCGGAGTAGGTGAACATCTCGCTTGCCTGCGTCGATAAAGTCAGCGAGTCCGAACCTATCGAGGCGATTTTTTCTTGCAAAGAGTCGGTTTTTGTCCGCGCTATCGTCTGCGCCGTTTGGTCAAAAACCTCTTTATAGCGCTCCTCGTGCCACGTCGCCTGAGAGCTTAGGAGTAAAAATAGCGCGCAAACGGGAACGCACGCGCATATCAGTTGCCAGATAATCAACCGCCTCGTATGCGAGGCTATTTTAGAACCTATCGTATTCATTCGCGTAAGTTTAAGGTAAAAACCCTAAACGACTAAGCCGCTTTTGGCTACAAAACCTCTCCAAATACTTATCGCAAGAGGGTTTTCTATGGCAAAAAGAGCGTTAATATCAGTCAGCGACAAGCGCGGGGCGGCCACGTTCGCGGCGGTTTTAGCGGCAAACGGTTTTGAGATTATCAGCACGGGAGGGACGCTTGCGACTCTACGCGAAAATGGCGTAAAGGCGATTGAGGCGGGCGATTTAACTGGTTACGGCGAGCTTTTTGACGGGCGCGTTAAAACCTTGCACCCAAACATTCACGGGGGGATTTTGTTTCGGCGCGACAACGAAGCGGATTGCCTTCAAGCGGCGCAAAAAGGCATAGCGCCGATCGATCTAGTTTGCGTCAATCTCTACCCGTTCAAAGCGACGATCGAGTGCGCGGACGATTTTAACGAGATTATCGAGAATATCGACATAGGAGGACCCGCGCTTATTCGCGCCGCCGCTAAAAACTTTCGATCGGTTATCGTAGCGACCGATCCGACGGATTACGACGCGATCGCGGAGGCGATCGCAAAGGGCAAAGACGATTACGATTTTCGCGCCGCTTTGATGATCAAAGCCTACGAACATACCGCTTGGTATGACGCGATGATCGCAAACTATATGAATTCGCGTTTTAATCGCGTTTCTAATTACGTCGCGATCGGCGGAAATCTCGCGATGAAATTACGCTATGGCGAAAATCCGCATCAAAAAGGTTATTTGTATCAATTTGACGATTTTTATACGCGACGTTTTAAGGTTTTGCAGGGCGTTGCGAGCTTTAATAATCTAACGGATATAAGCTCCGCGATCAAGATTGTGCGCGCGTTTAACAAAGAGGCGATCTGTATAGTCAAACACGGCAATCCGTGCGGCTTTAGTTTGCGATCCGATCTATGCGAAGCGTGGAACGAAGCGCTAAGGTGCGATAGCCTATCGGCTTTTGGCGGCGTAGCGGCTATAAACGGGGTAGTAACTAAAGAGCTTGCCGAGAAAATTAGCAAGATATTTATAGAGGCGATCGCGGCTCCTAGTTTTGATTCAGAGGCGCTTAAAATATTCGCGACAAAAAAGCGCTTAAAATTATTCAAAGTAGGCGAGGGCGATAGACTGCCAAATATAAGCGATAAGACCGATTTTAAGCATATATTAGGCGGCTTTGTTTTACAAGAAAGCGACGAGGCAAAACCAAGCGAGATCGACGACGCTAAATTGGCAACGAAAATAGCGCCAAGCGACGCGCAAAAAGAGGACTTAAAAATCGCGTGGGTTATCGCCGCGCTAACCAAATCCAACTGCGTCGCATACGTTAAAAACAAAACGCTAGTAGCGATCGGAATGGGTATGACAAGCCGCGTCGACGCCGCGATCGCCGCTTTGCGCAAAGCCGAATCGATGAAATGCGACGTTAAAGGCGCGGCTATGGCGAGCGAAGCGTTTTTTCCGTTTCGCGATTCGATCGACGCGGCAAACGCGGGCGGCGTAGCGGCGATCGCTCAGCCGGGCGGAAGCGCGCGCGATCAAGAGGTAATCGACGCGGCAAACGAACATAAGATCGCGATGATCTTTACGGGCGTTAGACATTTTTTACATTAAATATATGCGATAATACGAAATGGTTAGTTTATATCAAAGAGAATTGCCGACGTTATCTTTATTTGCGGGCGACGACGCGCCCTCTTTCGAGTTTCGCAAAAGCGCCTTTTTAAGAGAATTAAGGGGCGACGGCAAAAGATACAAAAGATATTGCAAATCGCCTATTAGGTATCCAGGCGGAAAAAGTTTAGCCGTTGGGCTGATACTTGAGCGCTTGCCAAATAACGTAGATAAAGTCGTTTCGCCTTTTTTGGGCGGCGGTAGCGTAGAGATAGCGATCGCAAAAGAGTTAGATATACCTGTTATTGGTTACGATATTTTTGATATATTGGTTAATTTTTGGCAACGCCTGATCGACAGTAAAGACGAGCTTTATAACGCGCTATCCATTATCGCGCCGACGCAGGAAAATTATAACTCGATCAAAAAAGAGCTGACCGCGCATTGGAAAGGCGAAATAGAGTTAGATAACCTGACGTTAGCAAGGGACTATTATTTTAATTTTAATCTTTCATACGGTCCAGGTTTTCTAGGTTGGATGAGCAAAATATATCAAGATATAAGACGTTATGAGTTTATGCTTAATAAGATTAGAACGTTCGATCTTGATAATTTAAAGGTAGAGCGCGCCGATTTTGAATCTATACTACCAAAACATATTGACGATTTTCTATATTTAGATCCACCGTATTATTTAGAAGGCAATTCCAGAATGTTTAGGGGTATCTATCCGCAACGCAATTTTCCAATACACCATAACGGATTTAACCATATTGCGTTAAATCAACTATTAAAAAACCATTGCGGCGGATTTATCCTTTCATACAACGATTGCAACGCGGTTAGAGATATGTATCGAGATTTTGAGATATACGAACCAAGCTGGCAGTATACAATGGGGCAGGGCGAAATAAGAATTGGCAAAAATCGCATTGAAAGAGGCGACGATACAAATATCAAGCAAAGCCACGAATTGCTAATCGTCGGGCAAAAAAGGTAAGATATGACAAAACGCGCTATGAGTAGCGAACAGGCTAGAAACGTTAGGGCGGCAGGACACGCGGATGCAAAACTATTTGCAAAAATTATAGGTTTGCCAAACGACTACAACAACGATCTTAAAGCCAAAAAGGACGTAATTGATCATAATGGCGACGCGCATAGCGTAAAAAGCGGTAAAGAGTGGTGGCAAATCTTTTTATATTCGCGTAGTCGCATCGAAAGCGATTACGCATTTAAAGCTATGAACGGAATTGGGCAACTAATAATCGAATGCTTAGATATTTTTACACAAGAACGATCAGATTATTTAAAGGATAAAGAAGTTTATAAAAGGAGGTTGGAAAAACCTATGATTGAAATTCGTGAAAAATTGGGCGATAAAAAGCGTTTAGAAGCATTCTTGGCAAAAGCCTTTTTTAACGGTAACGAAGTTCAATTTTTAACAGTAAAAGAGAGCAATTGTTACCACGTTTTTTACTATAAAGACGTTATCAATATTCTATCGGCTAAACTAAATATAACAAATTCAAAAGCGTTATGTAAAGGTCAGTTTAATAATCAGAAGGTATTGTTTCAGTTAAACGGCGTTAATGCGGGAGAATTGGAGCTAAGAAACGATAGCGATATTCACTACAGAGAGATCAAATTGCGATTGAATAAGCATAAGATTTTTAACGTTCTACGAGAAAATATAACAGATCGAGATAATCCCGCCGTGATTAACCGCGCTAATATTGATAACAGGGTCGTTAGATATGCGCAAGCAATCAAAAAATTTAAGCCATAATTGTTTGAATAATCAACGGCTGGTTAGATCGTCTATAAGTTTATATAGTTTTTGAACGCCGTTTTCTAAAGCGTAATAATGCAAGATATAAAAGACAAACAATACGCTTAGCGCCGCGACGAGGGTAAACGAATAGTAGTTTGGAATCAGTAGAAAGGCGATAAGGCTTATCATATCGACAAGCCCGACAAAAACCGTCGTTATCAGATGAACGAATCTTTCGTGTTGAAAGTATCCAATCCACCGCGCCAAACGCTCCACCTCCTTATCGCTCGCCTCTTTGCGATCTATTAGCTCTTGCGCCCATAAAATTACGCTTAAAATCTCTTTTTTCATAAGCGGCATTATAACGTAGCGGCTTTAGTCGCGCGCGGCGGCGGACTACCGCGCGGCGCCAGTTTCAATAGTTATAAAATAGGCGCTAAATAAACTTGATTGCGTTATGCTCAACTTTTTGCTATAATGCGACTCAAATATAAAGAGGATTATTGAATGGCGGGTAAAAGTTTATACGAAACGCTAGGCGTGGAGCAGGGCGCGAGCGACGAGGAGATCAAAAAAGCGTATCGTCGCCTTGCGCGCAAATACCACCCCGACATTAACAAAGAGAGCGGCGCGGAGGAGAAGTTTAAGGAGATCAACGCCGCTTACGAGATTCTAAGCGACGAGAAAAAACGCCGACAATACGATCAGCTTGGCGATCAAATATTCGGCAATCAATCTTTCCACGATTTCACGCGATCGCAAGGCGGCGCGGATTTTAATCTTAACGATATATTAAATCAGATTTTTGGCGGCGGCGGAGGCTTTGGAGGTTTTGGCGGATTTGGACGCGCAAAAGGGTTTGATAGCGCTTTTGGTTTTGACGGCGCGAACGCGGATACAAACGCGACGCTTTCGATTCCGTTTGAAACGGCGATCTTAGGCGGCGAAAGGCAACTTAGCTTTAACGGCGAATCGATGAAGATCAAAATCCCGGCGGGTATTAACGAAGGCGAAACTTTGCGCGCTCGCGGACGCGGACAAAAGAAAAGAAACGGCGATCGAGGCGATCTGCTTTTGCAGATTCATATCGAGCCTTCAAACGAATATATCCGCGAGGGCGATAATCTAACAAAAACCTTTTATATTTCGCTGAAAACCGCGATTTTTGGCGGAAAGGTTAGCGTTAAAACGATCGATAAGGAGACGTCGTTAAAAATACCAGCAGGCACGAAAAGCTCTCAAAAGTTTCGCGTGAAAGAAGCGGGCGTCGTCAATCGCAAAAGCGGCGTTAAAGGCGATTTATACCTGATCGCGCAAATAACGATCCCAAGCGCGGATAAACTTGACCCCGCGCTTGTTAAAATGCTACAAGAAAAATTACCGGAGTAAAAATGCATAGTTACGAAGAACCAGTTTATATGATTAGCGTTGTGGCAAAGGTATTAGAGGTTCATCCGCAAACGCTTCGCCAATACGAGCGCGAAGGATTGATTCAACCCGGACGATCGATAGGAAAGGTGCGGCTATATTCGCAAAGAGATATAGACGAAATTAGACTTGTTTTAAGTCTAACGCGGGATATGGGAGTTAATTTAGCGGGGGTGGATATAGCGTTAAAATTAAAACGGCAGATCGCGCAAATGCAAAAAGAGATAGACGATCTAAAAGCGCGTTTATCCGATGTTAATGAAAACGGCTTAGTGCCGCCCTCTAAACAGATAGTAGCCGCGCCGTCGCGTCGCATTATAGTCGTCGAGCAAGATTAAACGAAAACTTATGCGCATCGTTAATATCTTTTTCTTTTTGGCGCTTACTATTTTTATTAGCGCGTGTAGCGTAAGCGCTAAAATTGAAACGCCAATCGAGCCGATTGCAGAAAGCGACGAAACAAAAATAAAAACTTTTAATAAAAACGCAATCGTAATAGCCGCCGTAGGCGATATAATGATCGGTACGGATTATCCCGATAAATCGCTACTTCCGCCTGACGACGGCAAAAGTATGTTCGAGCAAGTAAAACACATTTTACAAGCCGCCGATTTAACGATCGGCAATCTTGAAGGCGCGATGATCGACGGCGGCGAAACGCGCAAATGCCGATATAGCGGCTCTCCGCGATGTTTTACGTTTAGAATGCCGACGCGCTACGCGATTTTACTTAAAGAGGCGGGTTTTAACGCGATGAATCTCGCCAATAACCATTCCTACGATTTTGGCGCGCAAGGAGTCGCTAGCGCTCGCCGCGCGTTAGACGAACAAAACATTTCGCATACGGGAGAGATTGGCGATATAGCGCGGCTAACTATAAACGATTTTAACGTTTCTATAATAGGCTTTGCGCCAAACGCAAATCTGCATAATATTAACGATCTTAACTTAACCGCGGATATTGTTTCGCAAGAGGCGAAAAGCTCCGATTTTGTCGTTGTCGTTTTTCACGGCGGCGCGGAGGGCGGCGATAAGATACATACGATCAGAGGACACGAATTTCATTCGGGAGAAGATCGCGGCGATCCGATCGCTTTTGCGCATATAGCCATAGACGCAGGCGCCGATCTTGTCGTAGGACACGGGCCGCACGTTCCGCGCGGAATGGAGATTTATAAAGATCGCCTGATCGCGTATTCGCTGGGTAATTTCGCTACGTGGGAGATGATGAATCTAAGCGGTTTTCGCGGCTTAGCGCCGATCTTAGAGGTTACGCTTGCAAGCGACGGGACTTTTACGCGGGGTAAGATACATTCGGCTATTCAGGTTAAGCCGGGCGGTCCTAGAATTGACCCGACAAACGCGGCGGCTAATTTAATACGCGATCTATCGATAGAAGATTTTGGCGATAGCGCTCCCGTATTTACAAACGACGACGAGATTTTACCGATCGCGCCGAGTACTTCGGGGATATGCAATTAGCGCAAATAAAAGCCTTCGTTTTTTAGAGGCAAACGTTTGGACGACAAACGTTGACGCGGCGGCGATCGACGAATCGCCGCAGGCGTACAAGAGCGCCGAACAGATTATCGGCGTAACCGTCGATATTGTCGATCAAATTAAAATCGCGCCTTACTCTACTATTAGACGCTCGCCGACTCTTAATATCGTTATATTATCTTCGCTTGAAACTTTTTTGGAGATTTCATAAAGCGGGTATAGATAGTGTTCGTCGCCAAGCTGTATAACGCCTAAGTGCATAGGAATCGCTACCTTTGCGTTAATCTCTTTTGCGGCGCGAAAAAACTCCTCTACGTTAAGATGTTGATAGTGCATAAACCAGCGCGGCTCGTAAGCCCCTACGCCAATAAGCGCGTAATCGATTGCGTAGCGTTTGCCAAACTCTTCAAAACCTCTAAAATATCCGCTGTCGCCCGAAAAATAGACGCTTTTGCTTCCCTCAATCAGAAAGCCGCCCCATAACGTCTTATTAACTCCCTGTCCAAATCTTACCGACCAGTGTTGAGCGGGTAAAAAGGTATATTTAACGTTATCGATCGTTACGTTATTCCACCAGTCAAGCTCGTAAACCTCTTTTGCGCCCAAACCTTTGATATAATCGCCCAATTTAAGCCCGACGATAAATATCGCCTCTTTTTTTATTAACTCTACTACCGATTGATAATCAAGGTGATCATAATGGTTGTGGCTAATAAGGACGATCGGTTTTAATGGGACGTTATTAAAGCTAAAAGGAATTTTAACGTTTTTGGATGCAAGTCCCGCTCGATCGGATAGCAGAGGATCGGTAAAAATTGTCGCTCCGTCTAGTTTAATAATAAACGAGGCATGTCCAAGAAAAGAGATAGAGTTATTATCTTCGCCAAGATAGCCGTAGTCGTTTTGTATATACTCAAACTCCTCTAGCGAAAACTCTGGAAAACCGCTACGTTTTGAAAATATGCGCGGCAGTATAAGCGAAGAGAGCGGAGTCATTCTAAGCCAAGGATTAAAAAACTTGCCGTCTTCGTCGATGTGATCGGCATATAGTAATGAGGTATCGTAAGATTTGGTCGTCTTATACCACGCTTCCTCGTCAAAATTGGGCGGGGGCATACAACCGCCAACAGTAAAAAATACGACCAAAATCGTTATAACTAACGCAATAAAAAGCGTTTGTTTTCGGCGAAATCTACGCACAACTCGCTCCTTAAACGAAGTTTTTGCGCCTAAACGACAAAGCCGACGCAAACGGCGCATTTTACATTTTGCGCGCTTTAAGATTTCGAATACTATAATTTTAGCCCTATTAAAGGCTTTGGAATGATATTAACAATCTCGTATAGAGGCGAAAACTCGCAAAATATTGGTTATCTATTTCGTAAAAATCCGTCGCGTCCGCAGGTTTTTAAGCTAAGTTACGGGCAAGCATACGTTTTTTATCCCGAAGTTTCCGCGCAAAAAACTACAATCGCGCTACTATTAGATATCGATCCCGTCGATCTTGCAAGAGACGGATCGGGGCTTTTTGATTATGTTTGCGATCGCCCTTATGTTTCGTCCTCTTTTACTAGCGTGGCGATTGCGCATGTTTTTGGTTCCGCTATGTCTGGACGTAGCGACGAGTTTCAAGCGCGTGCCGACGCAAAATTAGATTTATCCGCTAGAATAGTCGCGCTTCCGTGCAAAAGCGAAATTTCTATGTTAAATCGGGTATTCGAGCCGCTAGGATATAACGTTTCATTTGAGCGTTTCATTATGGACGAGTGCTTTGCCGAATGGGGCGAAAGCGCCTATATAAATCTTACGATCGAAGGTAAAGTTCGGCTTGCCGAGTTGCTTCGTCATATCTATGTTTTAATCCCCGTTTTTGATAGGAAAAAACACTACTGGGTAGGCGAAGACGAGATCGATAAACTATTAAGACAAGGCGAGGAGTGGCTAAAGGATCATCCAGAACGCGAGTTTATAACGAAACGTTATTTAGCCAAAA
>JAISRI010000090.1 GCA_031273735.1 Helicobacteraceae bacterium | reverse complement strand
CTTAAAGAAAACTTTGACATATAGAAAAAGGCTTGCAAAGACCAACAAAGTCTCTATTTTCGTTAAAACGCGAAAAGTTCCGTATCTGTCAACTTTTAACTAATTTTTTTAATTAAGGACTGTAAAATAATTCTTTGACGATCGGAGTTAAATAGGTATTTTGTAGCGCGAGCGTCCCTCGTCTGGGCGAACGGCTTCGCGGGAATGACTGCATTTGCGAATTTGCCGCGCTAAAGACGAGTTTATAAATACGCATATCTTTAGTTTGGATTCTCGCCTACGCGGGAATGACGGAATACGGCAGTTTTGCCGATAAATGCGTAAGATTTCTGAATACGTCGGATTTCTGATTTGGATTCCCGCCTTCCTCGCGAAGCGCCCGCTCCATAGTGGAACGGAGGAGCGCAGGCGCGGAGGACTGACGGCTGGGGACAGCCGCCGCTGCGTCGCGGGAATCCAAACTAAGACCAACGCATTTCAAAATCTCGCGCATTTACCCGCGAAAATCTATATTTTATCTCTTACTACCTTTGCGCCGCTCCGCGCAATTTTAATTGTAAATGAGTATATTGTCTCTCCTTTGTTATTTAGCTTTAGACTGTTTAATCTCAAGATAGACTTCCCTATCACCCAAAAATGCAAAATCCTCTACTGTTTCCAATTTGATATGGTAAATACCTGTATCTAATTTGGAAAACCATCCAATTGATCTACCAATATAATCCCGTGTCCCCCCGTATGTACCATTTGTTACATATGTCTCATCGGCAATTAGCTTTTTTGTTTTATCCCTATTTAACTTATAAATGGTTAATTTAACGGGAATAAGCGTCCCTTTTATAGACTTATACTCGCTTACTCTTTCATGCACCGGCTTTTCGAGAAAGTCGCGCATTTGCTCTCTATCGTCTCCAGATTTTTTACCATAAAAAGTAAATTTAAATGATAAGTGTCTTTATCATAGATTCTAATCGTAGATTCGCCTATATTACCTTTTGCGCTTAAATCAATTTTTATACGATGCTTAGGCATAGGAGGACCGATTAAACGCGCCAAGTTACGAAACGGCGATAACTCTTTCAATGGTTCATATATCAAAAAAGTATATAGTCCGCCTTCGCGTTCAGGGTTGATTTCAGAAGCCGCAATTAGCAATATCGCTACAGCCACGCACCAATATCTTTGCCTTTCTTTTCATCGCTTTCTGAACTCATTTCTTTATTTTATAAAATCCCGCCTTTTAAAATCCCTTTGGATACGTTACGCGCCTTTCATCGTTACGTCGAGTTGCGGGAAAGGAATGGCGATTTTCGCCTCGTTTAGCGCGTCGTAAATTAACGGCAGAAAGTCGTATTCGTAGGGGGAAGGCGCGTCGATCGCCGTTTTGATATAGGCGACCAAAACAAAGTTTAACGCGCTATCGCCGAGAGAAACAAGCCGAACCGCTAAAAGCTTATCGCGTTCGTATTGTAGATCGCTCGCTTCGATCTTGGCGATCACGACGCGCTTAACCTCGTCGATCGCGCTTGCGTAAGCCGCGCTAAAGGGGATCAAAATCCGCCTAACGCCGTCGCTAAAAGAGAGATTGACGATATTTTGCGTGATAAAGGTTTGATTGGGAACGATAATTTCGATATTGTCCGCCGTGATAATAATGGTCGATCGCATATTGATCTGCCTTACCCAGCCGCGCTCTTTGTTCGGAAGCTCGATAAGATCGCCGATACGGATCGTCTTTTCAAAAAGCAAAATTACGCCGCTGACGAAATTTGAAACGATATTTTGCAGACCAAAGCCCACGCCCACCGAGATCGCGCCCGCGATCACCGCCAGAGCCGAAAGGTTGATTCCAAGCGCGCTTAATCCGATAAAAATCGTGCCGATCACGATCGCGTAGTAGCCGATATTTGAGATGATCTGCTTATTTTCGCGGGTTAATTGCATAAGCTCTAACGAGGCGATCCGCCGCCGAAATAGCCCGCCCAAAAAAAAGCCGAACCAAAAAACGGCGATAAACTTCAATACGCCCAAAGCGGAGATTTGCGCGCCGCCAATATCCAAAAACGCGAAATTCAAAAACTCCCAAACGCGCCCAAGCCACTCGCTCATCTTATAGCTCCAAGTTCATTTTTAGCCCGTCCGCGCCAAGCGGATAGTAGGCTTTTATCGACGCGATCTTACGAAATCCAAACTTTTCGTAGAGCGCGATCGCGGCGGCGTTGTCGATCCTGACCTCTAAAAAGAGCCGTTTTTTGCCGAGTTTTTTTGCGTATTCGATCGCGTTTGTTAAAAGCGCCGCGCCGATTCCGCGCCGATGATAAGCGCTATCGACGCCAAGCGCGTAAAGTCTAGCCCAATCGCGGTTTTTGGCGGTAAAAACAAGCGCGTAGCCCGCTAAAGCGCCGTTTAACTCCGCTTTGATCAGATAGTTTTCGCGTTTAAGATGGTAGCTAAAGGCGCGTCTGTTTAGCCGCCAATCCTCGTCGGAAAAACAGCGGCGTTCAAACGCTACAAGTTCGTTAAGATCGTCGATAGAAGCTCTGATTAGCTTCATAAAATATCCTTTTTCAACGCCTTTGAGGCTTGTTTATTTATAATCCTCGCGAGAAGTTTATCCGTTTTGGAGTTTTAGAGATGATTGTTACCCGTTTTGCCCCCTCCCCAACGGGGTTTTTGCATATCGGCGGTTTAAGAACGGCGCTTTTTTCGTATCTGTGGGCGCGAAAGAACAAAGGCAGGTTTTTACTGCGCATAGAAGACACCGATCTAGCGCGAAATAGCGAGGAGGCGACAAAGGCGATCTTGGAGGCGTTCGAGTGGGTTAAAATGGAATGCGACGGAGTAATCGAGTATCAATCTAAACGCTTCGGTATTTACGCCGAATATATCGATAAACTACTCGCAAAGGGCGACGCATATTACTGCTATATGAGCAAAGAGGAGCTAGACGCTCTGCGCGAGGAACAACAAAAACGCGGCGAGCGCCCGCGCTACGACGGGCGTTACCGCGACGGCAAACTGCCGCCAAAAGAGGGGGTCGCGCCCGTCGTGCGGATCAAAGTCCCGACAAGCGGCTCGATCGTTTTCGACGACGGCGTAAAAGGCAGAGTGGAGTTTGGCGCGGATCAGCTAGACGATTTTATTATCGCCAGAAGCGACAAAACGCCCACCTATAATTTTGTCGTGGCGATCGACGATCGTCTTATGGGAGTAACCGACGTGATCAGAGGCGACGATCATCTATCCAACACGCCCAAACAGATCGCCGTCTATCAAGCCTTCGGTTGGGAGATTCCGCGCTTTTTTCACGTGCCGATGATCCTAAACGGCGAAGGTAAAAAACTAAGCAAACGCGACGGCGCGACAAACGTGATGGATTACAAGGCAAACGGCTATCTGCCCGAAGCGCTTTTGAATTTTCTTGCGCGGCTAGGCTGGAGTTATGGCGATCGGGAGATATTTAGCCGCGAGGAATTGCTAGAGTTTTTCGATCCGAAAGATATAAACAGATCGGCTTCGGCGTTTAACGCAAGCAAACTTCTGTGGATCAACCACGAACATATCAGAGCGCAAAGCGACGATCGGCTGATCGAAACGCTGAAAAACGATTTCGACGCGGATTTAAGCGGCTTTGAAAACCGATCGAAACTTCTTAAACTCTGCAAAGAGAAGGCGCAAACGTTAGCGGCGCTCGCGATCGAAGCTAAAAAGTTCGTTTTACGTCCGACAAGCTATAATTCAAAAGATCTATCGCAAGTTACGGAGGATAATTTGGCGATTGTCGAGCGGTTTTTGGACTTCGCGGCTAAGAGGCAAGATTTTCACGGCGTGATCGAGGAGTTTTTAAAGATCGAAAATATTAAAATGCCGCAGTTAGGAAAACCGCTTAGAATCGCCGTTTTTGGCGAAGCCTCCGGCGCGGGGTTGGTTGAAACTCTAGAGATTTTGGGAATAAAAGAGACAAAGATCAGGTTGCAGGCGTTAAAAAAATGCGTAAAATAGCGAATTAGTTTTTATGCTATTAGGAAAAGGAAGGTCTGTTGCGTAGGCGCGATTTTTTGGCGTTATCGTTGGGAACAATCGCGGCGATCGGTTGCGTCGCGGGTAGAAAAGAGGGCGCGGTTAAAACGGCGAAGTTTATAACGCCGCAACCGCAAATCGATTTGGTCGAGTCGATCGAACGCGCTACAATCGAAGAGGAAACGACGGCGCAAGAAACTATGGAAGACGGGATCGGTTCGGAAGATTCGCAAGCCGTCCCAAAGGATAATTTGGAGATCGTTAAAGAGTCGCGGGAGTTAAAGCCAATTATCGCACAAGACGACGAGTTGGAGATACTAACAAGCGTCTTTAAGCGGCTCGCCAGCGTCCAAAAGTATATCGGCTTTGGCAACTTTAACATTATTAGTTTCGACGCTATGATTAGCCTCGCTAAAACCGCCAAAGCCGTCGGCGCATTTACCGACGCGGAGCTTACCTATTTAGAAAAACTCTTTTTTCGCGACGCGAAAGACTACGGCTTTTTTGGCGAAAAGGTTACGACAAAGCTCACGGAAGAGATCGCGCAAAAAGAGGTGTTCAAAGCTCCCAATACGGGGCATTACCTCTACAAAGGAAAAGCGGCGCAGGTTTATGAGAGCGTCAAAAAGGATATTGGCGATTCGATCATTATGACAAGCGGCGTGCGCGGGATTCCAAAACAATTTTACCTCTTTTTAGCCAAAACGTTGGAGTGTAAAGGCAATTATTCGGAGGCGTCCCACTCGCTTGCGCCCGCAGGCTACTCGTATCACGGAATAGGCGATTTCGACGTGGGTAAAGTGGGTTACGGCGAAAAAAACTTTACGCAAGATTTCGCGCAAACGCGGGAGTTTGAAAAACTAATGCAACTAGGATATATCGCAATTCGCTATCCGCGAGGCAACCCATACGGCGTATATTTTGAGCCTTGGCACGTCGAAGTGGTAACGTAAGCTTTTAGAGGATACTCGCGCTCCATTTGTCAAGACAACCACGATGGGTTTTTACGCCGTCTATTCTCCAAACGTCTTTTTTGCGTAAAACGACAAACGACAGATCAAAATCGCGCCAACGAGTAGGCGCTCGCGCAAAATAAATCTCCGCGCGATTTTTGTTTATAAACGTTACGGAAATTTTCAGCGGATTTTCCATTCCGTCGTAGTAGGTTGGTTTGCCATAGCTTCTATGATAGTTATGAACGCGTTTTTTGTCGGTAGCGTATGTCTGTATTAAGGGAGTATAACGCTCTTTATACTCTTTAAATAACGCTTCTGTTTCGACCAGTTTGCGCTTTTTATAAATATCCTCTTCTATCTCGTTCATCTTTGAACAATATTCGATAACCAACGCGATCAAATATGATTTCAACTCCTCTTCGGAGGCAAATTCGTTTCGTTGCAAATCTACGCCGTTTTGCAATTATTTATCCCTTTGGAGTTTCAATTTGCGTTAGCGTTCCGCCTTTAACCATATAAACGAGGTCGCAACGAGAAAGAGCGCTTAATCTATGCGCAATTACTAGTAGGGTCTTTGCCGCGCCGTAAATCTCGTCCATAATCGCCGCTTCGGTTTCGGCGTCTAAAGCGCTTGTCGCCTCGTCTAAAACCAAAACCTCTGGATCGCCGTATAGAGCGCGAGCGATCGCGATTCTCTGCCTCTGCCCGCCGCTTAGTAAAATCCCGCCGTCGCCCACTCTAGTATCGATTCCTTCGTGCAGAAGCAAAAAATCGTAGATATTCGCCCCGCGCAAAGCTCTTTCGATCTCGTTTTGATCGTATGGTTTGCCAAAGGCGACGTTTTGCGCGACGCTCCCGTCAAATAAATAAACGTCTTGCGGAATGTAGCCTATCTTTTTGCGCCAGCTTCTAATATTTTCTCGCGTTATCTTTTCGTCGTCGATAAGAATCTCTCCGCTTTGCGGTTCATAAACGCCGCATATCAGATCGATCAGCGAACTTTTTCCGCCGCCGCTCTTGCCGCAAAAGCCTATCTTTTGCCCTTTTTTGATCGTCAGCGTTAGATCGCTTATTATCGGTTTTACGGGATCGTAGCCAAAACGGATATTTTTTAGAGCTATACGTTTTTCAAACGCGATAGGCTTATCGCCTTCGCTTGGAGTTTGCGCGGTTAGCTCGTTATAGACAAGCGGCGCGGCGTGTAGATGTTGTTGGATTTCGTTAAACGAGCCGAGTATTCTTTGCGACGACGGCAATAGGCGGTATAAAACCAGCACAAACATCGAAACGATCGGCACGATCGCGGATGCGTCTTGATATTTGGCGATTACGTAGATCACCAAAGATAGCAAGATAACAAAACCCATCGTTTCAATCGAAATTCGGGGCAAAACGCCAAGAACGTTCGAGGCGATCGTATTTTTGAAAAGCTGCGCGACGCGCTTGGAGAACATATCCGCTATTTCTACGGCGTTTCCCGCGAGTTTAATCATTTTGAAATTGCCGAAGGTCGATTGAAGCGTTTCGTGCATTGCCGAGTTGATATTGGAGTTTTTATCGCCGATCTTGCGAAGGCGGCGCGAGATTGTCTTTAGCACGACGACTATTTTGACGATCAAAATCGCGCTCAAGACTAGCGTGATCTTCCATTGGACAAACCAGACCATCGCGTAGAGCATAAAAAAGATGAAAAGCTCCGAAAGCAGTTGAGAAAAGGCGCGAAGCAGACTTGCCATCTGCGACGAGTTATACATCACGCTTTTGACGAGTTTTCCAGAGTTAAGCCGCGCGAAATCAAGGTAGCTTAATTCTAGCGTTTTTATAAAGAGCCGCCTTTTCAAGTCCTCGCCCACGCCGACGCTAAAGCGAGCGCTAAGATAGGCTTGAAAGAGTAAAAGCGCGGCGCGAAAGAGATAAAAGGCGATCAATACCAAGCCAAACGCTATGGTCATTTCCGCCGCGCTCTGAAAGCCAAAGAAGTCGCCGATCGCCTTGTAGCGCGAGTCGTTTTGGGCAAGCGCGGGGTTGGTAGCCAACGCTATAAAGGGCATAATCGCGCCCAATCCGACGGTCTCGACAAGCGCCGCGAAAACGCTTACCGCGACAAGCGCGCCAAAGAGAATCCGTTTTCTCTTTCCCAAGAAAAAAAACAATTGTTTGAAAAAATCTCGCATATATCCCGTTTTTATATTTATTTGTAATTGTAAGTCTGCTATGCTTACAGGTTATGAAATACTTTGAGGCGACCCTTATTGCACGGGGCAAAAAAGAGGTGCATCATTTTTTAGCGGGCGATCGCAAAGAGGCGATGAATATCGCTCAAAGCGGCGGAATGGTCGTGCAGGTCAAAGAGGTGGCTATGCCTCTTAAAGAACGCCTACTGGTGATAAAAGATCAGATCGAAAGCAAGATCTTTACCGGTCCTGTCCGCGCGCAGGACTGGATTGTGTCGATGCGGCAGCTAGGGGTTATGCTTAACGCCGGCATTTCGCTTTCCGATGCGATAGGCGAGGCGGCGAGCGCTACGGAGGATAAAAAGACAAAACGTATCCTTTTTCAGGCGCTCGAAGACGTCGAGGCGGGCTTTAGTCTATCGGCTTCGTTAGAAAAAAGCAGGGCGCAGATCGGCACGATCTCTATGGCGTTGGTTACGCTAGGCGAGAAAACGGGTACGTTAGCCGAGTCGCTCTTAAAGCTGGCGGATATGGTCGAGGAGCTTCAAGAAAATCGCTCCAAAGTAAAAAAGGCGACAAGAATGCCCGCAATCACTTTAACGGCTATGGTGGCGGCTTTTGTGATTCTGATTATGCTTGTGGTGCCGAAGTTTCAATCGGTCTTTAGTAAGCTCGGCGCCGATCTGCCTATGCCTACGTTGGTACTAATCGCCTGCGAAGAGCTTTTTAGCGCCTACTGGATCCACGCGCTGGTCGCGATCGCCGTGTTGATCTACGCGCACAACTGGGCTATGAAAAACCGTCCCAAATACCAGCTTATCTTCGATCGATATATCCTAAAGGTCTATCTGGTCGGCAGTATGCTTAGTTTGGGATTTTACGGGCGGTTTATGATGATCTTTAGTCAGTTAATCAAATCGGGCATTCCGCTTACGGAGGCGATGGCGACTTCGGGCGGCACGATTGAAAATAGCCACGTGCGCATTAAACTTGCCGAAGCGGGCAGAGGTATCGGGCAGGGCAAACAGCTATCGGTCGCGCTTGAGGAAACGGCGTTGTTTGAACCGATGGTGTTGCAAATGGTTCGATCGGGCGAAAGTAGCGGCGAGCTTGATTCGATGTTGGAACGTATCGGCGATTACTACCGAATGCGCTTCAATCACCTCATCGATAACTTCGCGGCATTGTTGGAACCGATCTTGATGGTCTTTATGAGCGTTCTCGTTCTATTTTTGGCGATGGGCATTATGTTGCCAATGTGGGATATTTCGAGCGCGATCAAAAAGAAATAGTGAGGATTCTTTCCGGTATCCAGCCTTCGGGCGCGTTTCATTTAGGCAACTATTTTGGAATGATCGCCCAAATGATAGAAGCGCAAAAAAGCGAGGAGGTATTCGCTTTTATCGCAAACTACCACGCGATGACGAGCGTTTTTGACGGCGATCGCTTAGCGAAACAAACGCGAGAGGCGGCGATCGCCTTTTTGAGCTTTGGAATCGATCCCGCGCGATCGACCTTTTGGCTACAATCCGCCGTCCCCGAAACGTTGGAGCTTTACTGGATTTTAAGCCAACACGCGCCGATCGGGCTATTGGAACGCGCTCATAGCTACAAAGATAAAGTCGCCAAAGGCTTTTCGCCCTCGCACGGCTTGTTCAGCTATCCCGTTTTGATGGCGGCGGATATTCTGCTTTACGATACCGACGTCGTCCCCGTAGGTAAAGATCAGGTTCAACACGTCGAGATCGCCCGCGACGTCGCCATCAAGTTCAA